>JBKPQU010000258.1:0-6363 GCA_046734255.1 Actinomycetota bacterium | reverse complement strand
GGGCCCATGTGGCCGGCCTGTCCCTGGGCGCGGCGACCGGCATCTGGCTGGCGGCCAGACATCCGGAACGCGTGAAGTCCCTGTCGCTGCACAGCGCCTGGGACGCCACGGACCCGTTCCTCCGCGTGATCGTCGAGCAGTGGCGAATCATGGCACAGGCTCTGGACAGCGTCACCGAGATGGTGATCAAGGGGATCTTCCCCTGGTGCTTCACACCGGAGCTGTACGCGAGTCGTCCCGAGTACATCGATTCCCTCGCCGAGTTCGTCCGCAGCCGCCCGATGCCACCGGTCGATGCCTTCCTGCGCCAGTCGGAGGCCGTCATGACTCACGACGCGCGCTCGGTCCTCGGAGATGTCCGAGCCCCCACACTGATCACGTTCGGGCGGCACGACCTGGTGACCTCCACCCGTTTCGCGGAGCCACTCGCAGCCGGGATCGCGGGGGCGGAGGTCTTCGTGTTCGAGGAGTGTTCCCACGCCCCGATCTATGAAGGCGTTGAAGACTTCAACCAGCGGAGCCTGGCCTTCGTCCAGCAGCACTCGGGCTAGCGGGACGACGCCTGCCGTGGTGATCATGGGCCAAGGGTGGTTTGCGCGCTCAGAAACACCCTTTGGCCCATGATCAGTACGCGGGGTCGCCGACCATCCGGGAGGGCTTGACACTATCTCTATCTAGATAGAGATTTGGCTCGTGAGGCGTGCCCGGAAACTCTCACCGCAGACCATCGCGATCGTGCTCGCGCTGGCCGACGAGAAGTCGGGCTGGAGCCACGGGTATGACCTGTGCCGGCGGCTCGACCTGAAGGCCGGCACGGTCTACCCGATCCTGATGCGCCTGGCCGAGCGCGGGCAGGTCGAGACCGCGTGGGAGACCGACCCGCCCGCCGGACGTCCCGCCCGGCACCTGTACCGGCTCTCGGGCGCGGGAGCCGAGCTCGCGGGGGAGCTGCGCACGGCCGCCGCCGACGAGGTCCGGCGCACGCGGTCGGCCGACTCACGACGGCTCGCTGCCGGCGAGGCGCTGTGACGTCGTCGCGACTCGCCGCCTGGATCATGGGGGCCCTGGCTGTCGCCTTCGGGCTGTCGCTCGTCGTGCCCGGACCGGTGTTCATGCTCGTCTTCACGCTGGCCGTGCCCGGCGCCATCCTGGCGAAGATCCTGGCCGGGCGGCGCGCGGAGGGAGACCAGCCGCGGGACACCGCCGAGTCGCTCGTGTCGGGTGCCGCGGCTCTCTCCGCCGACGACGCCCCCGACGACGCCCCCGACGACGCACAGAACGGCGCATCGGACTGGGGCGCGGCGCTGCGCGCCGAGCTGGCGAGCATCACGGTCCCGCGTGAGCGGCGGCGGTTCGCCATCGGCGCTGCGCTCGCGATCCTCGGCAGGCCTCATCGGCTCCGATCGGGCCTCCTCGCGGCCGGCATGGCCGTTGCCTTCGCCGCGGGGCTGCTGGGCTTCTCACGCGCCACCGTGGGCCAGAGCGGGCTCGGGTCGGTGAGCGTGCTCGTCCCGCCCGTGATGCTGTTCGCCATCGGCTTCGCCTGTGCCCGGTCGACGAGGTCGCTGCGCTTCGGAGTCGAGACAGGCGTCCTGGCCGCACTCGCGACGCTGGTGGCGGTGGCCGTGGTGTTCGCCGTGGAGGGGGCGCACTGGTTCGACGTCGCTCACGTCTACGTCCTCGACGGCGAGTACACCGACGTCGACACCACCCGCGCAGCCGTCCTGGACGCCGTGCACCCGATCATCCTTCTCGTCCACCTCCTGTTCTGGCTGCCCTGGCCGATCCTCGGCGCCGTTGCCGGGGTGAGGTCGGGCCGACGCGGCGCGCCTCGCGGAACTGTCGGTGGGGTTCACCTAGACTCGAACACATGTTCGAACTAGTTGAGCATCTCGCGGTCGAGGAGACGATCGGCGAGGGAATCCACCTCTCCTTCCCTGCCTGGGTGCCCGACGCAGAGGAACTGGCCAAGGCGGCCCCGGGTTCGTGGACCGCCGCAGTCCTCGAACACGCGGTCGAACCGGAGCTCATCACCGAACGGAGCGAGGCGGACCTCTTGGCGCTCGCCGCGGCGGCCCAGCGGCACACCAATTGGGGTCTGTCGATGCAGTTGAAGGTGGTCAGCGAGTTCCGTGCCCGGGCCACGTCGTCGAGAGTTACGGCCCCGGCGCTGATGCATGAGGATCCGGCGGTGCGGGCGCAGGTGGAGCGCACTCGGCGGGACGTCTCCGAGCGGCTAGGCGAGCAGGAGACCGTCGCCGAGGTCGCGCTGGCGTGCAAGATCAGCGAGCATGCCGCCGGCTCACGGCTGAGCGCCGCGATGGCCCTGGACCGCCGGCTGCCCAAGACGCGAGCCGCGCTGGAGCGCGGCGAACTCGACTGGCCGAAGCTGATGGCGATCGTCGACGCCGTGGTCGGCCTGACCGATGCGGCCGCGGCGACGGTGGAAGAGATGGTGCTGCCGGTCGCGCAGGAGATGAACGTCCCGGCACTGCGGCGGGCGCTGGCCGAGGCTGTGATCATCGCCGACTCCCGCTCCGAGGAGGTCGGGGCTCAGTTGCGTCGCGACGAGCGGCGGGTGTGCTTCACCCCCATCGGCGACGGCGCGACCGAGCTGTGGGCGCTGCTCAGTGCCCCCGTGGCCGAGGCGGCCAAGCAGGTGATCTATCAGCTGGCCGACGCCGCCAAGACCGACGGCGACGAGCGCACCGCCGACCAGCGTCGCGCCGACGTCCTGGGCGATCTGCTCACGAACCCGGCCCCTTTCGAAGGGGAGCCAACGCCTCGCCCGCAACCACAGGTCGTGGTGACGGTCCCGATGGAGACGCTGCTCGGCCGCAGCGAGGCGCCGGGCAACCTCGAGGGGTACGGCCCGGTGGCGGCGTCGATCGCTCGCGAGGTCGCCGAGCGGGGCACATGGCGGTGTGCCGTCGTGGACGGCGTGCACGGCACCCTGCTCGGCCTGGGCCGCGCGACGTACACCCCGGACTACCGGCCGGGGAAGCCCCTGGTCGACTTCGTCCGGACGCGCGACGCGACGTGCACCTTCCCGGGCTGCTTCCGCTCGGCGCAGCGATGCGATCTCGATCATCGGGTGAGGCATCCGGCCGGACCGACCTGTGAGTGCAACCTCGCCGCGCTCTGCCGCAAGCACCACCGGCTCAAGCACGAGGCCAGGTTCGCGGTCGCGAAGAGCAGTGATCCTGACCAGCCACCGGGCACGCTGGCGTGGCGGACACCCGCCGGGCTGCGTTACGCGCGGCCGCCCACTCGGTTGCCGGTCGGCGGGGGCAGCAGAGTCCTGCGGCAGTGAGCCGCTTCTGATCGACCAGCGATCAGCTGGTGGTCATCTCGTGCTCGGACTCGTGGTCGGCGGGCGCGAGCCAGTGGGCCAGCGCAGCGACGTTCTCGGTGATGCGCTGGAGGACATCCTCGTGCGTGTCAGCGAGCCCGACGTGCGGGTCGGGGAGGTCGTCGTCGCTGGGGGAGGGCGGCCGCTCGGCGTCCCCTCGCGCGCCGTCGAGTTCGCCCGCCAGCCACACCACGCGCTCGCACACCGAGCCGGCCGGGCGGCGCGTCCCGCCGTCCGCGAGCCAGGCCGCCAGCCGCGCGGCCTGCGGCAGCGTGAACGTGCGCCGCTGCGCGTTCGGGGCGAGCTCGACGACGGCCGCCCGGTGCTCCCGGGACGCCGTGAGGAGCAGCGAGGCTCCACGGATCATGGGCTCGGTCAGCGGCTGCGCCAGGTGGGATCCGGCGACGGCGTGCCCCTTCTCCTGCAGCAGCCGGGAGGCCTCGCGGCAGGCGGGCGCGCCGTGGAAGGCACGCGTTCCGGCGCTCGTGACGGTCAATTCCGGGCCGGCGATGCCGCGCAGCAGGTGGGCGGCCGCCGGCGAACGGCAGATGTTGGCGGTGCAGACGACGAGAACGCCGGCCATCGACTGCTGCCAGTCTTTGGAACTGTTAGTCATCACATGGTTACGGTATGTCAGACTCCCTGAGTGCGTCTCAGAGTGGGGCTGATCACGGCCGGAGTCCTCGCGCTCGTCCTGCTGGCGTCGGTCGGGTGGCTGACCGTTCGCGGGCGCTCTGCCAGCACCGAGGTCGCCGCGATGCAGGCGGACGCCTCGACGCTCGGCCGGCAGCTCAGCGACTACGACCTGACCGCCGCCGCGACCACGATGGGCAGCCTGCGGCGCCACGCCGACCGCGCTCACGCGCTGACCGGCGACCCGGTGTGGGCCGTGGCGACGCTGGCACCGGTGTGGGGGAACGATATCCGCGCCGCCCGCGAGACGAGCGCGGTGATCTCCAGCATCGCCGACGCCGCCATGCCGCTGGAGAGCGCGCTGCCCCGGCTGCGGCTCGCGGGCGCCGACGGCATGCGGCTCGACCCCGCCGCGGTCGCGCAGATCTCCGATGCCATGCCGTCCCTGTCCGCCGCCATCAGCAGCGGCTCGGCGAGGATGGCGACCGTCGGCGGCGACGGTCTGCGCCCCGACCTCGCCTCCGGCGTCCGCTCCCTCCGGCACACCCTCTCCCTCGCGCAGGCACCGGTCAGCGACGCCGTCCCGGTCGTCCAGCTGCTGCCCACCATGCTCGGGGCCGACGGCCCTCGCAGCTGGATGGTGCTGCTCCAGCAGGACGCCGAGGCCCGCGCCACGGGCGGGCTGGTCGGCGCCTACGCGATCCTGCGCACGGACCACGGCCGGCTCTCGCTGGTCAGCGCCCAGTCGCGGCGCGCCCTGGACCGCGGGCCGCGGATCCCCACCGACGCCGCCCCGGAGACCCTGCGCGACCTGTGGGGGAGCGACCTGTCCGAATGGGCCGGGCTGAACCTCAGCCCGCACTTCCCGTGGACCGGCCAGCTCGTCCAGGCCGGCTGGGAGAGCCGCCATCCGCCCGCCCCGCTGGACTACGTCGTCGGCGTCGACCAGGGGATGGTCGCCGGGATGGTCGCCGGAACCGGCCCGGTGACCCTGCACGGCATCCGCCTGGACTCCGCCAACGTCCAGGGATTCCTCTCCCGCGACATCTACGCGAGGTTCAGCAACCCGCTCGAGGTGGACGCCGTCACCGCGGAACTCGTCCGGGAGGTGTTTGCCCGCTTCGCCGCCGGCAAGATCGACCTTCCGGCGATGGTCAAGGCGATGCGGGCGCCGCTGCGGGAGGGGCGGCTGCAGGTCTGGGCGGCCGACCCGGACGAGCAGCAGCAGCTCGAGACGCTGTCGATCGGGGGAGCACTGCCGGAGAACCCGGGCGCCTTCGCGATGACTGTGATCAACAACGGTGGCGGGAACAAGCTCGACGCCTACCTCAAGGTGCACACGACCTACGACCCGGGGCCGTGCGAGCAGCAGGTCCGGGTGGGGAGGATCGCGGTCCAGCTGGAGAACGAGGCCCCGCGGAGCGGCCTCCCGGCGTACGTCACCCCGCGCAGCGACCTGATCGAGCTGCGCCGCCTCGGGAAGCCCGCGCCGCCGGCGGTCGTGGGCAGCAACCGGATCCTGCTCAACGTCTACGGGCCGGTGGGTGCGCAGGCGGCGCTGACCACGCTCGACGGCAAGTCGCTCATCCCGACCACCGGTCTCGATCGGGGCCACACCGTGTGGCGCGTGGAGGTCCCGATCGACCCAGGTCAGCGGCGCACGGTCGCGATCATCCTCACCCAGCCGGTGCCCGCGGTCTCTGCCGAGACGCACGCCGTCGTCCGTACGCAGCCCATGGTCCTGCCCGCCACGACGACCGTCGAGCGGCTGACGCCGTGCTCCGTTGGGACCGGGTGAGACTCCTCCGAACGCCTCCCGACCAATGTCTGCAAAGGCTGGGCGAATCCGAAGAGTAGCGATAGAGTTACGAACCGTGAACAGGCGACTGACGAGAATCCATCTGGCTGTTGCAGGGACCACCCTCGCCGCTCTCTCCGTCGCGGGCGTGGCCTACGCGTACCCGCCCGACGTCTCCATGGTCCTCAGCGCCGTGGTGACCGGTTCGGGCCCACACAACACGCACAAGGTCACCGCGACCGTCACGCGGGCCGAGCCCGGGTGCCTCGTGCGCTTCCGGATCGGCGGCGCCCTCGTCGAGAAGGTCGTCGATTCGACCGGTTCCGCGACCGTTGAAAGCACGGTCTTCAAGAAGGGTCGGATCGTCGTTCGGGTCACCACGACCCGCAAGTGCTCCGACCGTGAGGAAGCCAGCACGACCGTCTCCGTGCTCCGCGCTCACGTGACGGCGCCAGGGACCGCCCACCTCGGGCAGCCCTTCACCGTACAGGCCAGCGGCTTCACGCCAGGCTCCATCACGTTCACCGCCCGCCACATCGGCGGCTCGCCATGCCAGACGGTCAGCGGCACAGTCGACGCC
>JBKPQU010000257.1:0-6884 GCA_046734255.1 Actinomycetota bacterium | reverse complement strand
GGGCTTGAGGTGCTGGCCGAGGCCGCCGAGGGCGACCCGGACCTGTCCTGGCGGCTGCTGATCCGCCGCGCCGCGCTCGGCGACCACGACGAGGAGGCTGTGCAGCGGCTGCTGACCGAGGACCCGGACCCGGACGCCGCGTGGCGGGCCCGTGCGGTGGCCGCCGCCGTCGGGGAACCGGCGGCCAAGGGCGAGGCCTGGCGGCTGGCGGTCGAGGAGTGTGCGGTGCCGTCGCCGGCGCTGCCCGAGCTGGCAGCCGCCTTCTGGCAGCCCCACCAGGAGGACCTGCTGCGGCCCTACCCGGGGCGCTACCTGGAGGCGCTGCCGGGGATCAGTGCGCTGGGCTTCCTCGCGGCGTACGCGCTGACCGGGCTGTTCTTCCCGGTATACGCCGTGGACGGGGACTATCCGGATCGGGTCGAGCAGACCGCGGCCGGCGGGGGGCTGGCCGCGGTCGTCGCTCGTGAGGTTCGCGAGCGGGCCGACGTTCTACGCCGGGTGCTCGCCGCCCGGGAGCTGGCCTCCAGCTCCGCGGGCTGAGTTGCCGCCGGTCAGGCGTGACGGCGCCCGGCCGAGTCCCGGGACCAGAGGTTGTCGCGGCGCCAGGCGTCGTCGCCCAGGCCGCGGGAGTCTGCGCCGAAGTAGGACGACAGCGCGACGATGGCGAGAACTGCGAGAAGAATGACGATGGCTTCCATGGCAGATAGTCTGCGCTCATCCAGATCCGGCCACCAGTGGCAGGAACGCCATGCTCCGTTGATTTTCTGCCAGACCTGGCGCACACTGGCTGGATGACCGAGCACCCCGGCTCCGAGGACGGCCCGCGGCCTCCGCTGCGCTCGGTCGCCGTCCTGATCGACGAGGGCGTCGCGCCGTTCGAGTTCGCGATTCCCTGCGAGGTCTTCGGCGTCGACCGGTCGGCCCAGGGCCTGCCGGTGTTCGACTTCGCGATCTGCGCGCCACAGCCCGGCCCCGTCCGCACCTCGCTCGGCTTCGAGATCGTCGCTCAGCATGGTCTGGAGCCGCTCCGGCGGGCCGACCTGGTCGTGGTCCCAGCGATGCGCACCGACTACGAGCCCTCCCCCGAGGTCGTGGAGGCGATGCGTGCGGTGGTCGAGCGGGGCGGCCGGGTGGCCTCGATGTGCAGCGGCGCGTTCGCTCTGGCCCGGGCGGGGCTACTGGACGGCCGCAGGGCCACCACGCACTGGTTCCACACCGAGGACTTCAACGCCGCGTTTCCCGACGTCCACCTCGTGCCGGACGTGCTCTACGTCGAGGACGGCCCGGTGCTGACCAGCGCAGGCACCGCCGCCGGGATCGACCTGTGCCTGCACATCGTCCGGCAGAGCCACGGAGCCGCAGCGGCCAACGGCATCGCCCGCCGGATGGTCGTGCCACCGCACCGCGAGGGCGGCCAGGCGCAGTTCATCGAGACCCCGATGCGGGCGACGCCGGCAGACACCCTCGCCGCGACCCTGGAGTGGGCGTCGGCGCACCTCGACGAGGATCTGTCCGTGAGCCGGCTGGCCAAGCACGCCGCCATGTCGGAGCGCACGTTCGCCCGGCGCTTCCGGTCCGAGACCGGCACGACCCCGCACCACTGGGTGCTCGCCCAGCGAGTGGCGCTGGCCGAGCAGCTGCTCGAGCAGGGCACCCTCGGGGTGGAGGAGATCGCCCGTCGCTGCGGGTTCGGCTCCGCGACCATGCTGCGCCACCACTTCGCCCGCATGCGCTCGACCACCCCGACCGCCTACCGCCGGCTGTTCGCCGGCCCGGCGCAGGCCGAGCGCGTCGGCTGACGCCGGCTAGATCCCGCTGGTCGTGCGCGGGTACGCGACGGCCGGGTCGGTGATCACGTTGACGCAGTAGACCGTCCCGGCCTCGAAGCCGCGGCGCAGCGCCCCGGAGATCTCGCCCGGGCGCGTGACCTGCTCGCCGGAGCCACCCAGCGCGCTGACCACTTCGTGGTAGGCGGTTCTGGGGGCCAGCTCGGCGGCCACGTGGTAGCCGTAGAGGTATTCCATCGGGTGCTTCTCCAGCCCCCAGATCCCGTTGTTGCCGATCACGATCACCACGGGCAGCCGATGGCGTACCAGCGTGTCGACGTCCATCAGCGACAGGCCCGCGGCGCCGTCCCCGAGCAGCAGTACGACCTGGGACGACGGTCGGGTCAGGCGCGCCCCGAGCGCGTAGCCCAGCCCGGTGCCGAGGCAGCCGAACGGGCCCGGATCGAGCCACCCGCCGGGGCGGGCCGGCTCGAGGAAGCGGCCGGCGAACGAGACGAAGTCCCCACCGTCGCCGATCACCACGGCGTCGTCGTCGAGCTGCCGCAACAGCTCGCCGTAGATCCGCGCGGGGTGGATCGGGGCGGAGTCGCTGGCCAGCGTGGGCGCGTCCGCGGCGATGGCCTGCTCGTGCTCGGCCCGCAGGCCGGCCGCCCAGCCCGCGGCGTCCTGGTGCAGCCCGCTGCGGGCCAGCCGCTCCCGCAGCCCGTCCAGGACGGCGCTCAGGTCGCCGCTGGCCGACGCGGCGAGCTTCACGTGCCCGGCCAGCTGCCCCGGGTCGTCGGCCAGGTGGACCACCTGGGCCGCTGGGGCACCGTCCGCCCCGCCGAACGCGCCGAAGCCGAGCCGGAAGTCCAGGGGGGTACCGGCGACGACCACGAGGTCGGCGCCACCCAGCGCACGCCGCCGCGCCCGGGTGACCAGGTTGCGGTGGAAGGGCGGCAGGATCCCCCGCGCCATGCCGTTGGCGACCACCGGCAGCCGGGTCTCCTCGACCAGCTCCGCGGCGGCGACGTCGGCGCCATCGCTCCAGACGTCCGAGCCGAGCACGAGCACCGGGCGGGCGGCCTGGTGGACGAGCGCAGCCACCGCGTCGAGCGCGTCGGTGTCGGGCTCGACCCGCTCGCGTGCGGGCGCCGGCGGCAGCTCCACCTCGGCCCGGCCGAACAGCTGGTCCAGCGGGACGTCGAGGAAGACCGGCCCGCGGTGCGGGCGCGTGGCCAGGCCGAGCGCGTCGTCCACCTCGGCCGCGATCCGGTCGGTGGCACGAACGGTCGCCGCGCGCTTGGTGACCGGGGCGAGCAGCGGCGGGTGGTCGATCTCCTGCAGGCTGCCGGCGCCCCAGCGCCAGGACGCCGCCCGTCCGCCGAGGACGAGCACCGGTGAGCCGTTGAAGTGCGCGGTCGTCACCGCGCTGACGCCGTTGGTGACCCCGGGGCCCGCCGTGAGGACCACGAGCCCCGGGGTGCGGGTCAGCTTCGCGGTGGCCTCGGCGGCGAACACCGCGGTCTGCTCGTGCCGGACGTCGTACAGCGGCAGCGGGGGCTCGGCCTTGACCGCGCCGTCGTACAGCGGGAACACGTGCGCCCCGGACAGCGTGAACATCGCCCGGACCCCGTGTGCCCTCGCCACTGCGACCGCCAGCGTGCCGCCGTGGCCTTCCAGCAGGGTGGACGCCGACGGCGCGGTGGGGTGCGTCGACATGGCCCGAGCCTATCGACGGCCCGTGTGGGTCAGGTCCCGCCGGCCCCCTCGCTCGCGGTCAGCTCGGGGATGTCGTGCACTCGCGGGTCGCCCCGCTCCACGAGGTAGTCGTCCGGCTGGGTCGTGTCCGGTCCGTAGGCGACACCGGTGGCCCGCAGCAGCGCGGTCACGGCGATCGCGACCACCACGTTGACCAGCAGCGCGATGAAGCCGACGTACACGGAGGTCTGGGTGTTGAACCCCAGCTCGCTCAGCTTGAACGCCGAGCCGCCGAAGTGCTCCCGGACCACCTGCGGGCCGTCGGCGGTGAACACGAGCTGCGGGATGTTCCAGAGCATCCAGAAGCCGCTGATCATCCCGGCCGCCCAGCCCGCGATCAGGCCGCCCTTGTGGAACCACCCGCTGAACACCCCCAACGCCACCGCGGGCAGCGTCTGCAGGATGATCACTCCGCCGATCAGCTGCAGGTCGATCGAGAACTGCGGGTCGAGCGCCAGGATCACCACCAGCGCGCCGAGCTTGACCACGAGCGAGGCGAGCTTGCTGCTGCGTGCCTCCTGGGCGGGGGTGGCGTCGCGGCGGAGAAACTCCTTGTAGACGTTCCTCGTCCACAGGTTGGCCGCCGCGATCGACATGATCGCTGCTGGGACGAGCGCGCCGATCGCAATCGCGGCGAACGCGATGCCGGCGAACCAGCTCGGGAACATCTGGTCGAACAGCAGCGGCACCACGGTGTTGCCGTCGGTCTTCGGGCCGATCGCCGTGCCCGTCACCGAGGTCATCGTGCCGGTCACGACCGGCTTCGTCCCGGCCGCGATCGCCATGTACCCGAGCAGCGCGAGCAGACCGAGCACCAGCGAGTACGCCGGCAGCGCGGCCATGTTCCGCTTGATCGTGTTGCGGCTGCGCGCGGCGAGCACCCCGGTCACCGAGTGCGGGTAGAGGAACAGCGCCAGCGCGGAGCCCAGGGCCAGCGTGGCGTACTGCAGCTGGCCGCTGGCCGGCAGCAGGATGCCGTCGGCGGGGTTGGGGGTCTTGTCGAACTTGGTCGCCGCGGCGGAGAAGATCGTGTTCCAGCCGCCGAGCTTGGCCGGGATGTAGAAGATGGCTACGAGGATCACGACGTAGATCAGCGCGTCCTTGACGAAGGCGATCAGCGCCGGAGCCCGCAGCCCGGAGTTGTAGGTGTAGGCGGCCAGGATGGCGAAGGCCACGATCAGCGGCCAGTGCCCCTTGATCCCCATCGTCGTGAGCACGGCCTCGATGCCGACCAGCTGCAGCGCGATGTACGGCATGGTCGCGACGATCCCGGTCAGCGCGACCAGCAGGGCCATCGCGGGTGAACCACTGCGCCCGCGGACGAAGTCGGCCGGGGTGACGTAGCCGTGCACGTGGCTGATCGACCACAGCCGGATCAGCGCGAGGAAGACCAGGGGATAGACCACGATCGTGTACGGCACCGCGAAGAACCCGGCGGCCCCCGCGCCGAACATCAGGGCCGGGACCGCCACGAAGGTGTACGCCGTGTACAGGTCGCCGCCCATCAGGAACCAGGTGACCCACGCGCCGAAGTTGCGGCCGCCCAGGCCCCACTCGTCGAGGTGGTCCAGGTTCGCCCGCCGCCACCGCCCCGCGACGAAGCCCAGCACCGTGACCACCGCGAACAGCACCACGAAGATGGTGATCTCGATCGCGCGCCCGCTCATCGGTCGACCTGCTTCGGGCCGCGGGTCCCGAAATAGGCCACCAGCGTGCAGACCACGCTGACGGGGATCATCGCGAGTTGGTACCAGTAGAAGAACGGGAAGCCGAACAGCTCGGGATCCTGGTGGTTGTACAGCGGCGGGTACAGCACGGTGAGCAGCGGAATCAGCAGCAGCCAGTACCACGCCGAACGATCGGACCGGCCGGGTCGCGGTGGTTCCGGTACGGCCGGCCGGGATGGTGCACCCTGGGACATCGGGACCTCCTCATCGAGGTGCAGTGCCGCGGCGCAGGCCACGGCCTTCCTGTCCGAGGGGGTGGGACCCGGTGGCGGGAGTTCACCCCCGTCCCGAATACCTTCCGCCGGTTTCCACAACGTGCAACCCGACCCGGCACCCCGGGGCACGTCCGGGTGCCGGATCGGGTTGTCGGCGAACCGCCAGGTCAGGCGGCCTTCGTCTCCCAGAAGATCTTCGCGATCTCGTCGATCTTGGCGAGCAGCTGATCGGCGACCGCGACGTCCGTACTCGCCTTGGTGCCGCCGCCGCCCCCGGCGAGCTTGGTCGCCTGGTTGAACAGCTCGTTCAGGTTCGGGTACTTCTCGAAGTGCGGCGGCTTGAAGTAGTCCGTCCACAGCACCCACAGGTGGTGCTTCACCAGGTCGCTGCGCTCCTCCTTGATGATCAGCGCGCGCTGCCTGAACGCCGAGTCGTCCGAGTCGTTGAACTTCTGAATGATCGCCTTGACCGACTCGGCC
Organism: Actinomycetota bacterium; assembly: GCA_046734255.1. Lineage (GTDB taxonomy): Bacteria > Actinomycetota > Actinomycetes > Actinomycetales > Kineosporiaceae > JBKPQU01. The sequence goes on along the minus strand of JBKPQU010000257.1, from coordinate 935 downwards.
TCGATCCTCGCCTGGGCCGGGTCGTACACCCCGCACGGCAGGTCGCAGTGAGCACTGACCTGGGTGCCTCCGAGGGCCTCCAGGACGCGAGAGAGCATCCCGTCCACTTCCTTCCGTTGTCGGTCCGACCACCGGTTGACGTGCCCGTCACGGGCCGTCGGCGGTCACGGACATCGCCGCCACGATCACGCTACCCGCAGGTCGGCGGGCGCGCATCGGCGGCGTCGCGGGGCGATTTTTCTGCGGATTTGCCCCAGGGGCTACCGCAGGACGGCCGGTTTCGGCAGCATCGGCTTCGCCCCACGGCAGTGACGGTTCCGGTCGCCTGAACGCGGATCGAGGCGGACGGCCGGATGGAGGTAGCAGCGGACAGACGACGAGGCGGTGTGGTCGAGGCAGGCGCCGGGCGCGTTGATGATGCGTCCGACGCTCGCTTAGCTGTGCCGCGCAGCCGACCGGGTCGGCCCGACGCCGCCGAGCCGCTGGTCGACCTCACCGAGGTGGTGCCCGGTGACGAGCACGTACAGCGCGCCCTGCGGGGAGACGAGTCCGCGTTCTCGCTGGTCTACCGGCACGTGCACCCGGGCCTGGTGCGGTACCTGACCGCACTGGTCGGCCGGGACGCCGAGGACGTCGCCGCGGAGGCATGGGCGCAGGTCTGCCGCGACCTCGACGGCTTCACGGGCGGCCTGGACGGCTTCCGCGGGTGGGTGGCGACGATCGGGCGGCACCGCGCTCTGGACCACCTGCGAGCGCTGCGCCGGCGTCCCGTCGTCCCGATGGAGCCAGGGCTGCTGCCGGTCACCGGGACCGTCCCTGCCGCCTCGGACGTCGTCGAGGAGGACGAGGCCACCCGGGCCGCCCTTCGGATGATCGCCACCCTGCCGCGGGACCAGGCGGAGGCCGTGCTGCTCCGCGCGGTCATGGGGCTGGAC
>JBKPQU010000256.1:0-10404 GCA_046734255.1 Actinomycetota bacterium | reverse complement strand
GCGTCCAGCAGGGCAAGCTCCGCGTTGTCGACCGCCCATTCGGCGTAATCGATGGCGTCGGCCGCGTCGGCGTCCGCCCAGTCCGCGTCGCTAGCGGCGGCCTTGGCGTCCATCTGCCGGGTCCGCTTGTCGACCTTGGCTTTGATGTCCTCCCTCTTGGCTGCGGCGTCGGCCCTCATCTCTGCCCACCTGCCGCGTGCGCTGTCGGCGGCCTGCTCGGCCTGCTGCTGCGCGTTCTTCGCGGTCCGATCGAGATCGACCTGGGCCTGGTCGATCCGCTTCCGATCTGGTCACGGGATTCGGTGACGGCGGCCTGCACCGTCGCCTTGGCCGCCGCCACGCGCTGCTGCAGCGCGTCGAGTCGTTCGGAAAAGTCCATGGTTCCTCCCTAGATTGCGCTGATGATCGTCTGAACAGCTCCTCCGCCGACGGATGACCCATGGTCCTTGAGCAGGTTGCTACCTGGCAATGCAGCCTCAAGTGACTGCTGCGCCCGCAAAGCCGGACACGTGCGATGCCTGCGGCAATGACGCGGCCGATCGTCGACAGCGGTGCGCCCGAGCAATGCCGACCGGGCCGACCGCGCGGCAGCAACCGCCGCGCACGCATTCGAGCCGTGTGTTGCGCCGCAGGCACCCGCCTCAAGCCCGCATCGGTGTGAGGACCGGGAGGGCGTTTGCGATGCACACGGCGTCCTCCCCGACCGGACCAAGCCCCATGGCCAATTCCGGGCGCCCGGGAACAACAACCGCGCCGACGACGGGGCTCGCCCAACGCCACCACGTCGCTGGCAAGAACGGAGACGCTGGTGGTAGCGGTGCGCCAGCGGTATGGTCCGTGGCCGTGGGGGCGACCTCATGACGACCACGCAGCGTCCGGCTCAGCTGACGGGCCTGGCCTACCTGGTACTCGCCGTCTCGGGCAGCGTCGGCTTCCTCCTGATTCGGCCGCAGCTCTACGTGCCGGGCGACGCCACCCGGACCGCCGCCAACCTCGTGGCGCACGAGGGGCTCGCCCGCCTCGGCATCGCCGCGGACCTCGTCACCGTGCTCGCCCAGGCTCTGGCGGCGGTCGGGTTCTTCCTCGTCTTCCGGCGCGTGGACTCCGCCGGCGCAGCCTCCATTACGGCGTTCGGGCTGGTGAACTCCGTTGTCGTGCTCGTGGCTACCACGTTCTCGGCGACGGCGCTCCAGGTGGCCCTTCGTGGCGGGCCGACGTCGGCGAGCGAGGCGCTCATGCTGTACGACCTCAACGCCGCGACCTGGAATGCGGGAGGTCTGTTCTTCGGGCTGTGGCTGATTCCGATGGGATGGCTCACTCTGCGCTCCGGGTCCATGCCCCGTGTACTGGGTTGGATCCTTGTCGTCGGGGGGGTCGGCTACGTCCTGAGCACCTTTGTGATCTTCCTCGCGACTGATGCGTCCGGCCTCGCTGGTGTGCTGCCGCTGCCCGCCACCGTCGGGGAGGTATGGATGATCGGTTATTTGCTGATCAAGGGGATGCCGGGACGGCCCCGGGTGCCCGGAGGACCAGCTTCCGAGGGCGCGGTGGCGTGAGTGCGAGGGCACGAGCGCAGCGAGCATCCGAGTGCTGGCCCCGGGTGTGGCCGGGGTGAGGGTGGAACCGCATTTGCCGGAGCCGGGATCGTCTGGGCATCTGTGGTGATGTGGTATCTGACCGATGATCCGATCGTCGTGGGGAGGGTCAGGGGATAGGTGATCTGAGCATGTCGCCAGGTCTCGATGGATCGCTCGCACCGCTGGATGCCGGGCCTCGACATGGGCGCCGGCTTGGCGGTCATGGGTGACCGCTCTTGGCATGCGATCAGTGCAGCGACTGCAGGAACAGGGATTCACCCGACCGGCCTCGGTTTCGAACAGAGCGCACCGGCTCCGTCTCCTCAAGAGGTGTCTGATCAGGTCGGCTCGGACAACGCATGCTCGGCGCCGGATGCCTCCCCGTCGGGGATGTCGGGGCGGTGTGTCGCCGGTCTCGACCGAGGACTGCGGGACCTGCCGATTCTGAAGGCGTCTACCCGCCCCACCGACCATAAGCCGATCTGCAGGGTGCTGTCCGAGCACGGCTGCAGGATCGCGCCGCGATCCCACCAGGAGGCACTGCCCGCGTCGACCTACTCGCCCGTCCCCGCAAGCGCCGGGGTGATCCCTTTCAGCGGACCTGGCGCCAATCGAGGAGCCGTCCCGCACGCGCGGGGGTGATCCGTTCCGCCAGCGGCGAGTCGAGCGGTCGTAGATCGCCCGGGTCGACCACTCACATGGGCAACGCAGCCTGCGGGTCCGTCGACGACGCGAGACCACGATCCCGACCGGGCCGAACTGCACCCCGATAACAAGCGCGCCAGGGATACTCAGCATCTTGTTGAATGCGGTGGTGGCGCGCACCCGTCGCTCCTGTCAGCAGGCTCCGGGTGGCTTGGCAGCTCCGGAACCTAGACAGCCGCCTCGTGCGCGTCCCACGACCCGCCGATGACAGCGGACGTTCCCACACCCGCAACACGTCCAACCCCCCGGCCGTCGTGATCACCCACACGAAGCCGATCCGTTTTCGACGAGCCTCGCATGCGGAAACGCTACGCCGCACCCCGGTCCACACCACGGGTGGTGACGGGTTCATCAATCCTGATGGACTGCTGGTATCCTGACCACCATGACCGAGACCGAGACTCCTGCCGCGAACCGCCTCGACCGACGCAAGGCCCGCACCCGTGGCGCGCTGGTGGCTGCGGCACGGGAGCTGCTCGCGTCCCGGGACCCGGCGGAGGTGAGCATTCAGGAGATCACCGACACGGCCGACGTCGGGTTCGGGTCGTTCTACAACCACTTCGAGAGCAAGGCGGACCTGTTCGACGCGGCCCTGGAGGAGGTGCTCGAGGAGCACGGCGCGCTGTTCGACGCCCTCACCGCCGACATGGACGACCCGGCGGAGGTGTACGCCAGCTCGGTGCGGATGACCGTGCGGATGGTCAAGACGCACCCGCAGATTGCGAAGATCATCCAACGGACCGGGCTCCGGTATCTCGATGCGCCCGAGGGACTGGCTCCTCGCGCCCTCCGGGACCTGAAACGAGCGAGGGATGCTGGCCGTTTGCAGATCGGTGATCCGGCGGTGGCCCTGGCCACCTCTGGCGGGGCCGTGCTCGGCGTACTCGCCCTCACCGCGACCAACCCCAAGCCGAAGGCCATCGATGCCGCCGCCGACGAGCTTGCGGCGAACCTGCTGCGGATGTTCGGCCTGCCCGACGCCGAGGCGCGCGAGATCGCCAACCGGCCCCTGCCCAAGCCCTAGAAGGACCGACGACGCCTCGAATGGGGGGCCCGGCGGGCGTTACCCGCGCGCAACGGCGTCGATCTCAGGCAGTACCTGTTATCAGTCATCAGTTTTGATGAAGCACTTGACATTCACTACCTCATGAGTTGATACTTTCATCAATTATGGGTGAAAGGATCATCTGATGGGTGAGACGAAGACGGCGCACGCGGACCTGCACAGCGAGCAGGGCGCTGAGCGGGGTGACCGCCCCGGACGGGCAAAGAACCCGGTGATCAAGGTTGAGGGCCTGGCGTGGCTCGAGTTCGAGAAGCCGGACCTCGATGCGGCGGAGCGGTTCGCCCACGCCTTCGGGTTTGTCACGGCCGCCCGCACGGCCGACACCTTGTACCTGCGCGGCGCCCGGGTGGGCACGCACAGCGTGGTGATCCGCAAGGGCGCCAAGTCGCGGTTCGTGGCCCCCGTGTTCAAGGCCTCCGGCCGCGCCGACGTGGAGAAGCTGGCGACGGCGAACAACGCGTCGGTGCGTGAGCTGCGCGGCCCCGGCGGCGGGGTCGGCGCCGACCTGCTTGATCCGTCCGGGATTCCGCTGCGGGTGGTCGCCGGCGTCGAGGAACTGCCGGAGCTGCCGCGGCAGCGGCCGCTGGTGTTCAACGCCGGTGGGCAGGTGAACCGGGTGAACGCAACGCAGCGGCCGCCGCGGGAGCCGGCGCACGTCGAGCGGCTGGGGCACGTGGTGCTGGAGACGGCGTCCTTCCAGCGCGCCCTGGACTGGTACCTGGACAACCTCGGCCTGATCGTCAGCGACTTCCTGTACTGGCCGGGCCAGCGCGACCGCGGCCCGGCGATGGCGTTCATCCGCTGCGACCACGGCGCCACCCCGGCCGATCACCACACGCTCGCGATGGCGCTCGGCCCGGGTCGCCGCTACGTGCACTCGGCCTACGAGGTGGCCGACCTGGATGCGCTGGCGGCGGGCAACGAGTACCTGAAGGAGCACCGCTACAACCACTCGTGGGGCATCGGGCGGCACATCGAGGGCAGCCAGATCTTCGACTACTGGCGCGACCCGGACGGGTTCCTGGTGGAGCACTTCACCGACGGCGACATGTTCGACAACACCGTCGAGACCGGATGGGCACAGATGTCGGCCAGCCACCTCAACCAGTGGGGCCGGCCGGCAACCAAGGACTTCTTGGCCGGCAGCACGCCGCCGCTTCAGACGATCCGTCACCTGGTCTCGGCGCTGGCCGACCGGAACAACGAGTTCGACCTCGGCCGGGTCTACGGCCTGCTGAAGGTGGCCACGTCATGAGCATCAACCTGATCCGTTACGCCGCCGGCGGCGGCCCCGCCTGGGGCGTCGTCGGCCCTGGCGGGATCGTGCCGCTGCCCGGCGAGTACCCCACCACCGCCGACGTCCTCGGTGAGGGGGCCAAGCTGGCGCGGAGCCTGGTGGCCGACGCGGACGCCGAGGCCCTCGACCCGGCAGCTGGTGTGAAGGTGCTGCACCCGGTGCCCCAGGCCCGGGTGTACTGCCAGGGCGCCAACTACCGCTCGCACATGGTCGAGTCCGGGATGGACCCGGACCGGGCCTTCAACATGCTGTTCACCAAGTCCACTGCGTCGCTGACCGGCCCGGACGACGACATCGTCACCCCGCCGCACGTGAGGCTGCTGGACTACGAGGTCGAGCTCGGCATCGTGATCGGCAAGCCGATCACAGGCCCGGTCACCCTCACCGACGCCGACCTCGCCGACTACGTCGGGGCGCTCGTCCTGGCCAACGACGTCAGCGCCCGCGACGTCCAGCTACCCCAGGGGCAGTGGTACAAGGGCAAGAGCTACCGCACGTTCTGCCCGGTCGGCCCCTACCTGTGCGTCCCCGACCCCGGCGACGTGCCCCGCTGGCGGGAGCTGCGGCTCACCCTGTCCGTCAACGGCCAGCCCCGGCAGGACGCACTCGCCGACGACATGGTCTTCCAGCCCGCCGCGACGCTGACCGAGTTCTCCCAGCTGGAGAACTTCCAGGTCGGTGACCTGCTGCTCACCGGCACCCCCGGCGGGGTCGCCCTGCAGCCGCCCAAGGCCGTCGCGCAACGCATCGTCGGCCTGCTGCCCGAGGCGAAGAAGTGGCAGCTGTTCGTCCGCGGCCAGGCCAAGAGCAGCGCCTACCTCAAGCCCGGCGACCGGGTCACCGCGTCCATCCGCACCGCCGACGGCGCGCTGGACCTCGGCACCCAACACAACACCGTCAGGTGATCACCATGGAACAAGAACACGTTCCGGTCGTCGTGATCGGCGCCGGCCCCACCGGCGCCAGCACCGCCGTCATGCTCGGCCAGCGCGGCGTCCGCTGCCTGGTGCTGGAGCGCTGGCGCGAGGTCTACCAGCTGCCCCGCGCGGTGCACTTCGACGACGAGGTGTTCCGCATCTTCGCCGATATGGGCCTCGCCGACGAGGTGGCAGAGATCTCCCGGCCGATCCTCGGCATGCGGCTCACCGACCCGAGGCACCGGGTGCTGGCCGAGTTGAACCGGGGCGCCACCCAGCACGGCTACCCGCAGGCGAACATGTTCGACCAGCCCGCTCTGGAGCGGGTGCTGCGCACCGCGGTGAACAAGTACCCGTCGGTCGAGTTGCGCGCCGGGTTCGACGTGGCCGAGATCGCCGAGGTGGCCGGCGGGCCCGGCCCGGTGCGGGTCCGCTATCGCGCCGCCGACCCGGCCACGCGCGCCGGTACCGGCCCGGTGCGGGAGGTGTGGGCCGACTACGTGCTCGGCGCCGACGGGGCGAACAGCCGCACCCGCGCGGTCGTCGGCGCGACCATGGAGGACCTCGGCTTCCAGCAGCAGTGGCTGGTTGTTGACGTGGAAAGCCCGGAGCCGTTCGCCGTGTACGAGGGGGCGCAGCAGGTCTGCGACCACGACCGGGCCGCCACGTTCATGCCGGTGGTGCCCGGCCGCTACCGCTGGGAGTTCCGGCTGCGCCCCGAGGAGCGGCCGGAAGACTTCGACCACGCCAAGGTGCTCGAGCTGATCCGGCCGTGGCTGTCCGGGGTGGACATCGACAAGCTGACCTTCCTGCGGCAGGCCACCTACACCTTCCGGGGCGTCGTGGCCGACCGCTGGCGCAACGACCGGGTGTTCCTGCTCGGCGACGCCGCCCACCTGACCCCGCCGTTCATCGGACAGGGCATGTGCGCCGGGATCCGCGACGCGGCCAACCTCACCTGGAAGCTCGCCCTCGTCGTGCAGGGCGACGCGGACGAACGGATCCTGGACAGCTACGAGGCGGAACGCCGCCCGTACGCGCGACGGGTGGTCCAGATCGCCATCCTCATCGGCTGGCTGATGACCGGCGGCACCGCCCGCACCGCCCCGATCCGGCGGGCGGCCCTGCGCCTGGCCACCCGCATCCCCGGCAGCGCGACGCGCACGATGGACACCATGTGGCCCGCCTTCGGCGAGGGCCCGCTCGTGCACCGCCGCAGGCGGGATCCCGTCGTCGGCCGCCTGTGCCCGCAGCCACGGGTCGGCGGGGCGCTGCTAGACGACCTCCTCGGCAAGGGCTTCGCCATCGTGTACCGCGGCCCCGACCTGATCGCCGCCTACGACGCGCCGACCCGGCAGTTCTTCGACCGGCTCGGCACGACCGTGGTCCGCGTCGACGACCTCCCCCACGGCGCGCCGCTCGCCCGCCTGCTCGAGGACGCCCGGGCCGACGCCCTGCTGCTGCGGCCGGACCGCATCGTTTTCGCCGCCGCCGACACCCCCGACCTACGCGCTTGGCGGCGTCACCTCCGCGCCGCCGGCATCCACCCGGCCGAAGCCCCGCAGAAATGAGGCACCAGCGATGACCGAGGACCTGCTGTGGCCGGACTACGCCACGCCCGACGACCTGGCCACGATCGAGGCCGTTCCGCTGGAGAAGCGGGGCCTGCCCGAATCGACCTATGCGCTGCTCGCCAGGGCGGCCAGCCGGTGGCCGGACCGCACCGCGATCAGCGTGCTGCCGGACGCCGCCCGCTGGCGGGAACCGGAGCAGCGCACCTTCGCCCAGCTCCTGACCGACATCCACCACTACGCAAACCTGTTCCACCACCTCGGGATCCGGCGGGGGGACGCGGTCGCCCTGATGGCACCCAACTGCGCCGAGCTGGTCACCGCGACACTCGCTGCCGAGCTCGCCGGAATCGCCGCCCCCCTCGGCAGCGGCCTGTCCCGGCCGCACCTCGCTGAACTCCTCCGCCGCTCCGGAGCCCGGGTGCTGGTCACCGCCGGGCCCGACCTCGCGCCGGACACCTGGAGCACGGGGCTGGCGCTGTTCGCCGAGGGCCTGCTCGACACGATCCTCGTGCTCTGGCTCACCGCCGCGGAGGGCGCGCCGCAGCCACTGCCCGCCGTCGACGGCGTGCGGGTCGGATACCTCGCCGAGCTGGCCGCCGCGATGGACCCGTCCGCCTTCCACGGCGACCTGCCCCGATCCTCCGACCTGGCCTCGCTGTTCCACACCGGCGGCACCACCGGCGCCCCGAAACTGGCGGCGCACACGCACGCCAACGAGGTCGCCGACGCCTGGATGCTGTCCGCCATCTCCCTGTTCGACCAGAACACGGTGGTCTTCGCGGGCCTTCCGCTGTTCCACGTGAACGCGCTGGTGGTCACCCTGATCGCGCCGCTGTTCAAGGGGCAACCCGTGGTGTGGGCCGGGCCGCTCGGCTACCGCGAGCCCGCGCTCTTCCGCGAGTACTGGAAGATCGTCGAGCACTACCGGGTCGCCTCCATGAGCGCGGTACCCACCGTGTACGCAGCGTTGGCGCAGCGGCCGGTCGACGCCGACATCACCAGCCTGCGGTTTCCGATGGTGGGCGCCTCGCCGCTGCCCGCCGCGGTCCGGGACGGTTTCCAAGCCCACACCGGGGTCGGCTTGATCGAGGGCTACGGGCTGACCGAGGCGACCTGCGCGAGCGCGCGCACCTTCCCCAACGTGCGGCGGCCGGGCTCGGTCGGACAACGCCTGCCCTATCAGCGGATGCGGGCGGTGCGGGTCGCCGCGGACGACACATGGGAGGACGTCCCCGCCGGCGACACCGGTGTGCTGGCGATCAGCGGCCCGACGGTCTTCCCCGGCTACGTCACCGGCCGCGACCAGAGCGGCTTCCTGCTCGACGGCCTCGGCAAGCTGCACGACGGCTGGCTGGACACCGGCGACCTCGCCCGCGTCGAAGCGGACGGCTTCGTGTATCTCGCCGGCCGCGCCAAGGACCTCATCATCCGCGGCGGACACAACATCGACCCCGCCATCATCGAGGATGCGCTGCTGGCTCACCCGCAGGTCACCGCGGCCAGCGCGGTCGGGCGACCGGACGCGCACGCCGGCGAGGTCCCCGTCGCCTACGTCACCCTCGCCCCCGGCGCCACGGTGACCGAGGACGACCTGCGCGACTGGGCGAGCCGGCGGGTGCCCGACCGCGCCGCCGCACCCAAGACCGTAACAGTCCTCGACGCGCTGCCTCTCACCGCCGTGGGCAAGCCCTACAAGCTCGGGCTGCGGACGGACGCCACCCACAGGGAATTGCGGGCCGCGCTCGACACGGTCGCCGGGGTGCACAACGTCGAAGCCACCGTCGAAGGCAGCTCGATCGTGGCCGTTGTCACGGTCTCCCCGTCCGCCGACGAGGCCGCCATCAAGGCGATCGTCGGCCGCTACGCCATCGAATCCCGACTGGAGGTCATGTCATGACTCTCGCGCCGGCCGTCCTCGCGGTGCTGCTCGCGCTCATCTTCTTCAGCCTGGGCACCGCCAAAGTGGTGGCGGTGCAACCGATGCGGGCGCGAGCCGCCGAGGTCGGCTTCTCCACCATGGCCTACCGCCGCATCGGCCTGCTGAGACGACGATGACGAACCTGGCGCTCAACCTCATCGAGGCCGCCCGCATGTACGCGGACAAGCCGGCCATTCGCCTTGATGGCGACGAGCTCAGCTATGCGGCGCTGGACGAGACGTCCGCGCGACTGGCGGGGCTGCTGCGTGCCCGCGGCGTGGCGGCCGGTGACCGGGTGGGCATCATGCTGCCCAACGTGCCGGAGTTCGCCATCGTCTATTACGGCGTACTCCGCGCCGGCGGTGTCGTGGTCCCGATGAATCCGCTGCTGCGCGAGCGTGAGGTCGAGTACTACATCGGCGACTCGGGCGCCCGGGTGCTGTTCGTCTGGCATCAGGTGGCCGACGAGGCCGCCCGGGGGGCGAAGACGGCCGGCGCCGACACCGTCGTGGTGGCGCCCAGCGGGTTGGCGGAGATGCTCGCCGAGGTATCGGCCGACCCGCAGACGGTGAGCCGGGCCAGGCAGGACACGGCGGTCATCCTGTACACCTCCGGCACGACCGGCAAGCCCAAGGGTGCCGAGCTCACCCATGCCAACCTGGGCACCAACGCGGCCGTGACCGCCAGCACCCTGCTGCTCCTGGAGCCCGAGGACGTCGTGATGGGGTGCCTGCCGCTGTTCCACTCCTTCGGCCAGACATGTGCGCTCAACGCCGCCGTGGGGATGGGGGCGACGCTCACGTTGATTCCGCGGTTCGATCCGGCGCTGGCCCTGCAGGTCATCGCCCGTGACCGGGTGACGGTCTTCGAGGGCGTGCCGACGATGTACGCGGCGATGCTCGCCGCGCCGAGCCGTGGCGAGGTCGATGTCTCCAGCCTGCGGGTGTGCATTTCCGGCGGGGCGGCCCTGCCGGTGGAGGTGCTGCGCGGGTTCGAGGAGGCGTTCGGCTGCATGATTCTGGAGGGGTACGGCCTGTCGGAGACCTCCCCGGTGGCCTCCTTCAATCATCCGCACCGGGAACGCAAGGTGGGCTCGATCGGCACCCCGATCGAGGGGGTGGAGATGCGGGTGGTCGACGGCGAGGGCCGCGACGTGCCAGTCGGCGAGGTCGGGGAGATCGCGATCCGGGGGCACAACATCATGAAGGGCTACTGGCGGCGCCCAGAGGCCACCGCCGAGGCGATCCCGGACGGCTGGTTCCGCAGCGGCGACCTAGCACGCATGGACCAGGACGGATACTTCTTCATCGTCGACCGGAAAAAGGAGCTGATCATTCGCGGGGGCTACAA
>JBKPQU010000255.1:0-15975 GCA_046734255.1 Actinomycetota bacterium | reverse complement strand
CTCAGGGGTTCGGTCTGGACGGTGAACCACTACTACTGGGTCGACCTCGCGATCGGCCCGGCAATCGCCCTGCTCCTGGTGGCCGTGGCCACACGGCGACCGGTCCCCCTGGTGCGGGTGCTCGCCACCCGGCCGCTGCGGAGCCTCGGGACCTTCTCCTACAGCCTCTACCTCATCCACGCGCCGATCGTCGTGGCGGTCAGCCGGGTGGTCGTCGCCCCTCACGTCGCACCCGGCCTGCCCGCGTTCTGGGTCACGCTGGCGCTGGCCGTGCCCGTGTCGTTGGTGACGGCTCGCCTGTTCGCCGCCGTGTTCGAGATTCCCTTCCAGCGCAACCGCAGCTGGTCGGCCCTACGCGCGGCCGCGCACCGTCGATTGGTCGACGAGGCGGTCGATGAGGCGCAGAACCCCGTACCCCGTGGGTCGGAAGCCCGCGCCTAGCCAGAACGGCCGGGACAGCCGGTTGGCCGTGGCGAAGTCGACCGAGATCCACTCGAAGCCGTGATCGTGCGCCCAGTTCAGGGCGGCATCGACGAGCGCGCGCCCGACGCCTCGTCGCCGGACGTCGGGCAGGGTGGCGGTCGAGCCGATGTAGGGCTGACCGGCGGGGCACAGCCGTGGAACGGGCGATGTCGGCTCGATGGTGAGCAGCCCGACGTGACGCCCGTCGAGCTCGGCGATGAGGTGCACCGCGCCGGCGCGCCGCAAGGCTCGGTGATCGCCCACCAGGTCGTCCAGGGACGGCGCTGCGGGCGGGGCGAACATGGGCGGCGCTGAGCGGTGCTCGATCTCGACCAGTGCCAGCCGGGCGATCGTCTCGAGGTCGTCCTCGCCCGCTGCGAAGACCCTGACACCCGATGGCCTTGGCCGGACGGAAACCCGCTGGACGCCGTAGCAGCCGTCGCGCCCGAAGCCGAGATTGGACAGGGCCTCGTCCACCCTTGGGAGTGGGCAGTGCAACAGGTAGTGGTAACGCGCGCCGCCGGCCACGAGCGAGGGCGCCAGCTCGGCGTACAGGGCTCCGAGCGCGCCGGTCGGATCCCCCAGCTCCGGGTCGACGGCGAACCCCTCCGCCGGGAACCGCGCGTACTTCCCGATCACTCGGCTCTCGCGGACCGTCACCGTCATCAGCGCGACGACCCGGCCCCCGTCGTTGACGACCAGTCCGCGGTGCCCGGCGTCCCGCAACCCCTGGAGCGCATCGGCACAGGCTTCGGCGTCGACATAGGCGACCGGCAGTTCCGGACGGATCCGCCGCGCGGCGACGTGCTCCCTCGCCACCAGCGCACCCGCCTGCTCGAGCGTGCCGTCGTCCAGGCTGGCAACAGCAAGCATCGGCGCCCCCTTGTCCGCTCGGGAACCACGTCAATCTAGTGGCGCGATCAGGGCTCGCTGGTTGCCGTGGCGCCGCCCGCCGGAGCGATCTTGAGGGCCAGGAAGTCGGCGACATGGATCATCCGCAGGACCTGGCGTTCGACCGGGCGGATGCCGCGCCTGGTCTCGTCGTGGTACAGGCGCGGTGAGACCAGCCTGACCGTACGGCGGTGCGTCTCCAGCTCGCAGCCGCCCGCGGCCTGGACGTTCTTGACCCAGTCCGTGTCGGGACCGTAGGTGAGCGCGAAGAGGTAGCCGTCCTCGGTCCGGAAGACGTTCACCGGTGTCCGGTAGGAGCGACCGGAGCGCCGCCCCCGGTGGATGACGACGCCGAAGCCGGGAAGCCAGGGTGCGACGTGCCGCGTGACCCGGTTGAGGCCGACCCTGTTCCATCGCCCCACTGCCTGCGGGATCGGCATACACCTCTCCCTTCGTCCCGCTCGTTCCTTCACCGGACGCGCGGTGGCAGCCGATTCGGACGATCTGCACCATACGGGACGCTCTCAAGTGCGCGGTGAAGAGCCAGGGCGTCATGCACCGCGGGGCCACCGGTGGGAGAGCGGTTCGGGCCGGAGAGCGGTGGCTGCGGGGAGCATAGGTGGGTCTGCGGTGCACGAGTGGGCCCGCAAAGCCTGATGTTGATCTTGGAGCGCGCCTGCGACCGACCGGGCTGTCGGTGCGGCGACCTACACTCGGCCGCGCAGGACGGATTCGACTCCGCGGAGGTGCCATGACCAACGTCGTCGACTACTTCGAGATCGGCTCACCCGACCCGGACGCCTCCCGGGCCTTCTACGGCAAGCTGTTCGACTGGACGATCGGGCCGCAGGCGGAACCCGCGCAGTACAGCATGATCGATGAGGACCGCGGCGGCCTGTGGGGCACGTCAGCCATCGGCGGAGCGAGCTGGGCGATCTTCTACGTCCATGTGGACGACGTCCGGGCCGCGATCGACCGCGCCCAGGAACTCGGCGCGACCGTGGCGATCCCACTGATCGACAACGGCCGCATCGAGTTCGCCCACCTGATCGACCCGCAGGGCAACCGGTTCGGGATCTGGCGCCCCAAGTCGGAGTAGCTCAGCCGATTGGCTCGCGCGGCCGCGACGAGCGAGGACCCTAGGGCGACCCGGCGGCTTCCGCGCTGCCGTCCGTGCCGGTCGACTGCTCATGGTCGGCAGCGCCGTTGCTGCCTGCGGCCTCGGCAGTCGGCGGGCGGCGGGGCCCCGGCACGGCCACGGAGCCGAACGGCGAGGCAGGGCTGCCGGCGGCGGCGGGCGAGCCGCCGTCCTGCTCACCCTGCAGCACCTTGTCGGCGTGGTCGCCGAGCTGGTTGAACAGCCGCTCGCTGAAGCCCAGCAGGACCGCGATGCCCAGGACGGATGCGGTCGCGTCCATCCGGAAGTCCGAGCCGGGCGGCAGGACGCCGGTGAGGCTGACGACGCCGAGGCCCTGCAGCAGCGCGAGCAGGTGCAGTCCGGCCCAGGCGGCGAGCGCCCCGAGGAGCGGGGCCAGGAACAGCGGCACCCACGAGGCGCCGTACGCGGTGGGTCGGCCCCGGCCGTAGACCAGCCGCTGCATCCGGCTGATCAGACCGCCGAGGAAGCCGGCCAGCAGGACCGGCCCGTAGCCGGCGACCAGCAGCGCCGCCACCGGCAGGTAGGCGGCGATCACCAGCCATCCGGCCTTGCCGTAGAGGCTGACCAGCTGGTTGTAGGTGGAGTCGCGGGCGTTGAACAGCTCGGCGAGCAACTGGGAGAGCTCGCCCCGCCACATCTGCGCCGTCCCGCGGTCGGTCCGGCCGGGCGCCGAGGAGGCGTTCTGCAGGTCGACCCAGCGGCGCTGCCAGGCGCTCTGCCGGACGGCCGGCAGCTCGTCCACCTGCCCCATCGCCCGGGCGAACCGGGCCTGCACCGCGCTGTCGCTCAGCAGCGCGATCTCCAGCCGCTGCGCCTCGTGCAGGCGCACCCACCTGGCGATCTCGCAGAACCCGATCCACTGGCTCGGGCTGAACACCGACCGCCGGGTCGCCGGCTCGGAAGCCCGCGCGGGCAGCAGCACCTTGAGCGCAGCGTCGAGCGCGGCATTCGTGGAGGCAGTGTCCTCGCCGACGCCCGCTCGCACGCGGCCGAGGAAGGCCGCCTCGTGCGCCTCGAGCCATCCCCCGTTCGCCCGGCGGATGTAGTTGGTGGCGGCGAAAAGCATGATGACCAGGTAGGCGAGCAGCACGGCGATGCCGGTCATCAGCTGGCCCGTGTACGTCATGGCGAGTCCCTCCCGATGCACCTATCAGCAAGAGCCGGGAAGCGGGAGGATTGATACGGGCCGATGAGCGCCGGGGCCACCCGGTGGTGGCAAAGGTCTAGATCATTATCGGCGGCTGCGGCTACGGTGGCCGCGATGGCCGAGCCCAGGGATGCGCGGATCACGATCGTCGGCGGGGGCGCCGTCGGCTGCGCCGTGGCCTACTTCCTGGCCCGTGACGGCCACCCCGACGTCCAGGTCCTGGAGATGGGTGAACTCGCCGGTGCCACGTCGAGCCAGGCGGCGGGGCTGGTCGGCCAGGTGCGCACCAGCGCGGAACGGACGAGGCTGGCGATGGCCTCGGTCGCGATGTTCTCCAGGATGGACCGGGAGACCGGCCATCCCGTCGACTGGCGACAGTCGGGCAGCGTCCGCATCGCGATCACCGACGACCGGGTCGAGGAGTTCCGGCAGATGGCCGCGGTGGCCGGGTCGGTCGGGCTGGAGGTGGAGTTCCTCGGCACCAGGCGCCTGGCGGAGCTCTGCCCGACGCTGCACACCGGTGCCGTCCGGGCTGCCCTGTGGTGCCCCACCGACGGGTACCTGCAGCCCAACAGCCTCGTCACGGCGTACGCCGCGGGCGCCCGCGACCGCGGCGTCACGCTGGCGACGCGCACCACGGTCATCGGGATCACCGTGCGCCACGCCGCGGTCGTGGGACTGCGCACGGACCGCGGGGACGTCGCCACGGAGCTGGTGATCAATGCCGCGGGGCCGTG
This sequence comes from Actinomycetota bacterium, assembly GCA_046734255.1. Lineage (GTDB taxonomy): Bacteria > Actinomycetota > Actinomycetes > Actinomycetales > Kineosporiaceae > JBKPQU01. The sequence continues at coordinate 11,579 of JBKPQU010000255.1, read as the reverse complement.
GGCGGGGTCCGTCGCGGCGATGGCCGGCGTGGACCTGCCCGTCGTCCCCGTGCGCCACGAGTACTTCGTCACCGAGCCGGTTCCCGGCTGGCATGCCGACCAGCCGGTGCTGAGGATCCCGGACATCCGGATCTACGCGCGGGCGGAGGGTGGCGGCATCCTCTGCGGCGGGTGGGAACCGAACGGCCTCAGCCTGGACCCGCGCGGCGTGGAACCGGGCAAGCCCCTGTCCGTCACCCCGGACTGGGACGTGCTCACGACCTTCGCCGACGACTTCGCCGCGTTCGCGCCCGGCGTCGCGTCGACCGGCATCCGGCAGGTCTTCCGCGGCTTTCCGGGTTTCGCCCCCGACGGCCGGTTCATCGTCGGACCCGTGCCCGGCCTGCGCGGCCTCGTGATGGCCGCGGCGTGCAACGCGCACGGCGTCTCCGGCTCCGCGGGCCTCGCCGAGCACGTGCTCGAGAGTCTCCAGCCCGACCCGTCGCCGTACGTCCGCTCGCTCAGCCCGGCCCGCTTCATGCCGCGGGACTGGAGCTGGGAGTCCGCCCGGCAGCAGGCGGAGCAGATCTACGAGAACTACTACGCGCTGGCGTCCGCCGCGCAGGGCGGGACCGCCGACCGGAGCCACTGATCGAGCGGCTGATCAGAGCGCGTGCTCGATGTCGCTCCAGACGACGATCCTGGTCCGGTCGCCACGGAAGGTGTCGCGGGCGAACTCCACCGGCACGCCGTCCGTCCCGTAGGCGGTCCGCTCGATCAGCATCAGCGCGGTCCCCTTCGGGACCTCCAGCAGCCGCGCCTCGAGCGGGCCGGCGCTGACCGACTCCAACGACTCGATCGCGCGCCGCGGGCGCTGCCCGTACCGCTCCTCGAGCAGCTCGTAGAGGGACCCTCCCATGGCCTGGTCGAGCAGGCCGGGGAACCGTTCGGCCGGGAAGTGCGAGCGCTCCAGCAGCAGCGGCCGGTCGTTGGCGAGCCGCACCCGGACGACGAGGTAGACCGGCGCGCCCTCGGAGAGCGCCAGAGCCTTGGCGACCGTGGGATCGGCCTGCTCCTCGGCGGCGCTGACCACCCGGGCACCCGCGGTCATGCCCCGCCGGCGCAGCTGCTCGGAGAAGCCGATCAGGGTGGTCAGGTCGCACTCCACCTTCGGCTCGCCGACGAAGGTGCCGCCGCGGCGCCCGATCGTTCGGGTCAGCAGGCCCCGCCGCTGCAGCATGTCCAGCGACTGGCGCAGCGTCATCCGGCTCACGCCCAGGGCCGCGGCGAAGTCGCGCTCGGGGGGCAGCCGGTCGCCGGCGGCGAGCTCACCGGAGGCGATGGAGTTCAGCAGCCACTGCTCGATCTGGACGTGCGCGGGCACACTCGTCCCCCGCTGCAGCTTCAATGGCCGCGCCATCACCTCGGGCATCGTGGCCGAGCCTATCCAGCGCGCGAAAAAAGGTCTAGACGTTATCAAGCCCCCTGCCTATGCTCCTCCGGTAGGCAGCGTGCTGTGACGCGGCGAGCAACCTGCCGTGTGGTGAGCTCGCGGGAGGTCCGTTGGAGACGGCGCGGCAGGCGGGTGCGGGGGTCGGCGAGGAGGCGTCGGACGTGTCCTCGGTCCTCCAGCAGTTGCCCTCGCTCGCCGGCCGGGAGTGCCGGGTCGAACCACTCTCCGGCGGGCTGACCAACAGCAACTACAAGGTCACCACCGCCGACGGCCAGTACGTCGTCCGGGTCGCCAGCGCCACCGGCGGGCTGCTCGCGATCGATCGCGTGAACGAGTACGAGAACTCCCTGGCCGCGGCCGAGGTCGGAGTCGGCGCGCCGGTGATCGACTACCTTCCGGACCCCTGCGTGCTCGTCGTGGGGTTCATCGACGGCGTGACCCTGTCCGCCGAGGACCTGCGCCGCGGGGATCGCCTGGGCCGGGTCGCTGCGGCGTGCCGTCAGCTGCACTCCGCGCGGCGGTTCCGCGACGACTTCAACATGTTCGCCACCCAGGCGGGCTACATCGGCCTGGTCCAGGAGCGCGGCTTCCGCCTCCCGCAGGGCTACCTGGACTACGCGCCCCAGGTCGAGCGGATGCGGGCGGCGATGGGAGTCCACCCCGAGGCGACCGTCCCCTGCAACAACGACCTCCTGGCGGAGAACTTCATCGACGACGGTGAGCGGCTCTGGCTGATCGACTACGAGTACTCCGGCAACAACGAGCCGAGCTTCGAGCTGGGCAACATCTGGAGCGAGTCGAACCTGTCGGTCCAGCAACTGAGCGAGCTGGTCGAGGCGTACTACGGCGAGCCGCTGCGCAACAAGGTGGCCAGGGCGCGGCTGTGGGGGCTCATGTCGAAGTACGGCTGGACGCTGTGGGCCTCGATCCAGGACGCGGTGGCCGACATCGACTTCGACTACTGGCAGTGGGGCATGGAGAAGTACGACCGTGCGGTGGCGGAGTTCACCGGCCCGGACTTCGACCGCCTCCTGACCGACGTCCAACGCGATGACTAGACGCCGTGGATAAGCAGGCCTTCGAGGACGAGGCCGAGCGGCTGCTGAAGGCGGCGGACGCCGGTGGCATCACGTTGCGCGTGCTCGGCGCCCTCGCCTTCGCGCGGCGCTGCCCCCGCCACGCGTACCTGCAGGAGACGCTCGGCCGTGCCTACACCGACATCGACTTCGCGGGCTACGGGCGGCAGGTCGGCGGCATCCGGTCTGTCCTCGGCAAGGAGGGCTACGTCGAGGACGAAATGACCTACGTCGAGTCCGAGGGATCGAGGATGGTGCTGACCCATCCGCGCACGGGCCTGCACCTGGACGTCTTCCTCGATCGGCTGTCGTTCTGCCACACCGTCCGGTGGGACGCGCGCATGCAGGCGGAGCGCGACACGATCCCGCTCGCCGAGATGCTCCTGCAGAAGATGCAGATCGTGCAGATCAACGAGAAGGACATCATCGACACGATCATGCTTCTGCTCGAGCACCCCCTCGGCGACGCCGACGGCGACGTCATCAACATCGGGCTGGTTGCCGACATCTGCGCCAAGGACTGGGGGTGGTGGCGCACGCTCACGATGAACCTGGGCAAGGTGCGGCAGATGGCCCAGGCCTACCCGCAGCTGACCGCGGTCGACAAGCAGCGGGTCGCCGAGCAGGTGGACGCGGCCCTGGCGCGGATCGATGCGGAGAACAAGAGCCTGGGCTGGAAGCTGCGCGCGCGAGTGGGCGACCGGAAGAAGTGGTACCGCGACGTCGGCGACCTCGCCCCCACGATCCAGGATCTCTGAGGAGCCCAGGGTGGCACTGTTCAAGCGGAAGGCCGGCGCCGGGAACAACCCGACGCGGCTGTTCTACGCCAGCGACATCCACGGCTCCGAGCCCACGTTCCGCAAGTTCCTCACGGCAGCTCGGTTCTACCAGGTCGACGCGCTCGTGTTCGGCGGCGACCTGATGGGCAAGCTGCTCGTGCCGATCGTCCGCGACGCCGGCGACACCTGGCGGGCCTCGCTGCAGGGCCACCAGCACCACCTGACGACCGGCGAGGAGCTCGCGGAGTTCAAGACCCGGCTGGACACCCTGGGCTTCTACTCCTTCGAGTGCGATCCGGAGGAGTACCGGTGGTACGAGGGGAACCAGGAGCGGATCGACGCGAAGTTCGACGAGGTGGCCAAGGAACGGCTGGCCGGCTGGGTGCAGCTCGCCGAGGAGCGGCTCGCCGGCTCCCACGTCCGGGTCTACCTCTGCGGCGGCAACGACGACACCGACGGCGTCCTGTCCGCGTTGGAGGAGGCCGCCGAGGACCGGGTGGTCAACTGCGAGAACCGCATCGTCGAGCTGGACGACGAGCACGTCCTGGCCACGGTCGGCTACTCCACGCCGACCCCCTGGGAGACCCCGCGGGAGAAGACCGACGAGGAGCTCGTCGGCATCATCGAGGAGCTCCTCGCCGACCTGCCCGACCCGTCCCGGGCGGTGTTCAACTTCCACTGCCCGCCGCTGGACTCGACCCTGGACACCTGCCTGAAGCTCGACGCCTCGGTGTGGCCGCCCACACCGCTGCTGGACCGGGGTCAGCCGGTGTACTACGGCGCAGGGAGCCAGGCCGTGGCCGACGCGCTGAGCAGCTACCAGCCGACCGTCGGGCTGCACGGTCACATCCACGAGTCCCGGGGCGCCGCGAAGTTCGGCCGCACCCCCGCCTTCAACCCCGGCAGCGAGTACGGGGAGGGCATCCTGCGCGGCCTGATCGTGGCCATTCGCGGCGGGGAGGTGGTCGGGCAGCAATTCACCTCGGGCTGAGCGCGATCGCCCCAGCCTGTCGCACCGGGGATCACCGGCGCGTGGAGAAGGAGGAACCATGGCGGAAGCAGCACCCGTGATGCCGCAGGTCTTCACCAGGCGCGCGTCCGGGCTCGTCCGGGTGATGTCACCCTATTCGGCATTCGTCTACAACATCCTCACGATGGGCGTCATCTTCCCCTGGACGTTCATCTGGGCCCCGACGGCGTTCGAGGGCTCCAACCTCGTCCTCGGGATCATCTTCGCCTTCGTGCTCGAGCTGCCGATCGCGCTGTCCTACGCGTGGCTGGCGACCGCACTGCCGCGATCGGGCGGTGACTACGTGTTCCAGAGCCGTGTCTTCGGCGGTGGCGTCGGCTTCACGGTCGTGTTCGCGTTCTTCGTCGTGTGGATCCTGCAGTGGGTGGCGCTGTCCGGGTGGCTGATGGCGTCGCTCGGGATCGCGCCGACCTTCCTCGGACTGGGCGTGACCACCGGCGTGCACGCCTTCACCTCGATCGGCGCGTGGGCCGCGTCGAGCAACGGGATCATCATCATCAGCATTGCCAACGCGCTGCTCGCGCTGGTGCTGCTGGGCAGCGGCTTCCGCAACTACGTCCGCTTCCAGTACGTGATGTGGTACGCGATCCTGCTCTCGTTCGCCGTCGTCCTGTTGCTGTTCCTCTTCACGAACCCCACGTCCTTCCACGAGCACATCGACTCCTTCGCCGGTTCGGTGGACGGCGTGAAGGACTTCTTCGCCCAGGCGAAGGCGGGCGCGGCCGAGGCCGGTGTGACCTTCAACCCGCCGTTCTACCTGTGGGGGACGCTGATGGTGGCCCCGATCGCCTGGACCAGCCTGCAGTGGGCGACCTACTCCGTGGAGCAGGGCGGGGAGATCAAGAACGCCAACGTCTTCCGCAGCCAGATGTTCATCCTGGTGGGCTCGCTCGTGGCCACCACCGCGCTGCTGGTCGCGCTGGCGGCGGTGCTGCGTCACGGCATCGGCGACGACGGGATCCTGGTGGCCTCGTCGGGGTACTGGCTGGGCAACTCGCACGCGCTGATCGCCGGCAACAGCATGTTCCCGAACCTGATGGCGATGGGGCTGACCAGAAGCCCGTTCATCGTGGCCATCATCGGGATCGGGTTCATCCTGAACTCGTTCCAGATCGTCAACAACTGCTACATCGGCACCACGCGGATCATGGTGGCGCAGGGCCTCGACGGCCTGCTGCCCGACTGGTTCTCGCGGATCAACCCGAGGTTCAAGACCCCGCTCAACGCGCACATCGCGTACTTCGTCGCGGCGGTTCCGGTGATCATCCTGTTCAACAAGGTGGCCGACTGGAGCACTCGCTGGGCGCTCGGGGTCACCTTCGCCAACGGCATGGTGTTCGTCATCAGCGCCCTGGCGGCCGCCCTGCTGCCGTACCGGGCGAAGAAGGTGTACGACGCCTCGCCGGGGGCGAGATACAAGGTGGGCGGCCTCCCGCTGGTGACGATCCTCGGCGGCATCGGGTTCCTGACCGCCGCGTTCATGGTCGGGGCGTTCCTGTTCGTGCCGGGACTCGGCCTCGCCTACTCCAGCAGCGCCTTCCCCTACCTCATCGTGCTCTGCACGGTGCTGCTGGGATTGGCGATCTACCTCGTCATGCGCTCGGTCAAGGCCCGGAAGGGGATCAAGGTGCAGTACGCCTTCGTGGAGATCCCGCCCGAGTAGCGACCGGTCGCGGGCTAGCCCGGGTGGACGGGACGTGCGCCGTCCAACCGGCTCGGCACCGCTGTCGTGCCCGGCGAGGTTGAGGAGGTGACGTGGCCACCGAGGACCTGCCCGACTCCGCGCGGATCGTGATCGTCGGCGGCGGCGTCGGCGGCACGAGCATCGCCTACCACCTGGCGCAGCTCGGGTGCACCGACGTCGTGCTGCTCGAGCGCGCCGAGCTGACCAGCGGGTCGACGTTCCACTCGGCGGGGCTGGTCGGACAGCTCCGCTCCTCGGTCACGCTGACGAAGATGATGATGTACGGCGCCGAGCTGTACCGCGCGCTCGCCCGGGACCCCGACTTGAACCCCGGGTGGGTGCAGAGCGGCGGCATCCGGCTGGCCACCACCCCCGAACGCCTGGAGGAGCAGCGCCGCCAGGTCGGCTGGGCGAAGACGTTCGGCCTGGCGCTGGAGGAGATCTCGCCGGCCGAGGCACGCGAGCTGTTCCCGCTGATGGAGACCACCGGCGTGCTCGGCGCGACCTACCTGGCCACCGACGGATACCTCGACCCCTCCGGGCTCACCTACGCGTTCGCGACCGCGGCCGCCCGGGCCGGCGTGCGGATTCACACCCGCACGGCGGTGACCGGCCTCGACGTCGAGGACGGGCGCGTGCGCGCCGTCCGGACCGACCGCGGCACGATCCGGGCCGGGAGCGTGGTGAATGCCGGCGGCATGTACGCCGCGCAGGTCGCGCGGATGGCCGGCGTCCGCCTGCCGATCGTGCCGATGTCCCACCAGTACCTGGTCACCCAGGCCTTCCGTGCCGACGGCGATACCCGCACGCTCCCGACGCTGCGCGACCCCGACCTGCTGGTCTACTTCCGCGAGGAGGGTCGCGGCCTGGTGATGGGCGGCTACGAGCGAACCTCCAAGCCGTTCTCGCTGGACCGTGGCTGGCTGGACGCCATCCCGGAGGACTTCAACGCCCGCCTCCTGGAACCGGATTGGGAGCGGTTCGAGGACATCACCAAGAACTCCACCCGGCGCGTGCCGCAGATGGAGGACGTGCCGATCCGCAAGCTGATCAACGGGCCGGAGGGGTTCACGCCGGACAACGAGTTCTGCCTCGGCGAGACCGAGGTCCGCGGTTTCTTCGTCGCGGCGGGCTTCTGCGCCCACGGCATCGCCGGCGCCGGCGGCATCGGCAAGGTGATGGCGGAATGGGTGCTGGAGGGCGAGCCCAGCCTCGACCTGTCCGAGATGGACGTGCGCAGGTTCGGGGCGCAGTACCGCTCGCCGTCCTACACGCTCAAGCGGACGCGGGAGAACTACGAGACGTACTACGACATCCGCTATCCCCACCACGAGCGGACCGCGGGCCGCCCGCTGCGGGTCTCGCCCGCGTACGGCTGGCACCAGGAGCACGGCGCGTTCTTCGGTGAGAAGTCCGGGTGGGAGCGGGTCAACTACTACGTCTGCAACGAGGATGCGGCGTTCGACTCGTTGCGGCCGCCCGGATGGGCCGGACACCACTGGTCGTCGGCGATCGCCGCCGAGCACCTGGCGACGCGACGGGCAGCGGGCCTGTTCGACGAGTCGTCGTTCGCGAAGATCGAGGTGGCCGGCCCCGGCGCCGGTCCGCTGCTGGAGTGGCTCTGCGACAACCGCGTCGCCCGCGGCGCCGGCCGGGTCACCTACACCCAGATGCTCAATCGCCGGGCCGGGATCGAGTGCGACTTCACCGTCACCCACCTCGCCGACGACCGTTTCATGATCGTGACCGGGACGGCGTTCGGGTCGCACGACCTGGGCTGGATCCGCAGCCACGCCCCCGCGGACGGCTCGGTCACGATCACGGACGTCACCGGCAAGTACGCCTGCTACGGCCTGTGGGGTCCCCGGTCGCGGGACATCCTCGGTCGGCTCACTCACGCGGACCTCTCCAACCCCGGCTTCCCCTACCTGACCGCGCGGGAGATCGCCGTGGACGACGTGCCGGTCCTGGCCCTGCGCGTCACCTTCGTCGGGGAGCTCGGGTGGGAGCTCTACTGCTCGACCGAGTTCGGCGCGCGGCTCTGGCGCGCGGTGTGGGAGGCGGGGGCGGACGACGGCCTGACCGCCTGCGGTTACCGAGCCATCGACAGCCTGCGACTGGAGAAGGGTTACCGCGTCTGGGGCAGCGACATCACCCCGGACGACACGCCGGACGAGGCAGGTCTCGCCTTCTGCGTCCGGCCGGACAAACGGGGTGGCTTCCTCGGCCGGGACGCGCTGCTCGCCGCCCGGAATCGCGGGATCGGCCGTCGCCTCGCCTGCATCACGCTCTCCGACCGGCGCGCCGTCGTCCTCGGCAACGAACCCGTCCGGATCCGCGACGCGGTCGTCGGTCGGGTCACGTCGGGTGGCATCGGCTACAGCGCCGGCGCCTCGATCGCCTACGCCTACCTGCCGGTCGATGAAGCCCAGGCCGGCACGCCCGTCTCGATCTACGTCTTCGGCGAGTGGGTGGACGGCGCCGTCGCTCCCGAGCCGCTCGTCGACCCGACCGGGTCCCGGATCCGCGGCGAGGCCTCCCCCTGACTCCCCTCCCTCGTGATCTTGCTTAATCGGTACGTGACGGGCATAGGACCGCAGTACGGTCTTTCCAGGCCCGGGACGTCCAGGGGGGATCCCGGGCCACATCGCGAGGGGGCGGGCGTCTGGATCGGCAAGCGCTGGCGAGCGTGACGGCTGCCCGACGGGCGCAGCACGTCTCGGACACCTCGACGCGTATTCCGTCGCCCGATCAATGCCTCGTATCACCGTGAGGCAGGCGGAGGGTGGACGACATGACTGAGTACCACGAGGCGACACCGATCCCCGGTCCCGAGGCGTTCGAGGAGCACGGACGGGACGCGGAGTTGAGCCAGGCGGCGATCGTCCTGACCGCGGGCGCCGCCGTCCGGGGCGAGATGTACCGGGTCGGCGACCCGGGTGACGTCGGCCTGCCCCAGCAGATGCGCGCGATCGAGCGGGAGGACAGGGTCCCACTCGACGAGGCGGTCGGCCCGCTTCCCATCGACGCCAGGACGCACCTCGACCATCCGGAGGTGAGGCTCCCGTCCTCGGCGAGCGCGCAGCTGTGCCGCCAGCTCGTCGACGCACCCGACGCCGTCACCGCCGCGGCACTCGTCGAGGCCAACCTGCACAGCGACAGCCAGCTGGTCCGGACGGCGGCCGCGGTGGCCGCCCTGGACACGACCGGACCGCGCGACGACATCGTGCCCCACCTGGTCGAGGGCGCCGTCGCGCGGGACCAGCTGACCCAGGAGATCGGCCGGATCGGGCTCGCCCGCGTCGCCCCCCAGCACGACGTCCTGCGCCGGCTCGTGGGTCGACCGGCACCGATCGAGGGCACCGACCGCGAGTCGCACACCGCCGTCCTCACGCACGGGACGTTCGCCGCCAGGACCCGCTGGTGGCGGCCCGGCGGGAACTTCTACGTCTACCTCGACGGCCTGCAGCCACCGCTGCACATGCACGACCCGAGCTTCGGCTGGAGCGGCCAGTACTCGGACGGTGCCCGCCAGCTTGCCGCGCAGCAGATGGTCGCGTGGATGGCCGCTCAGGGACTGCAGCAGCCGGACCTCTTCGCGCACAGCCATGGCGGGACGGTCGGCAACCTGGCCACGACGCGCGGGCAGACGTTCACCCGCCTCGTGCTGCTGAGCTGGCCCGTGCACGCCGAATGGTTCCCGGACTTCACCAAGGTGCAGGCGATCATCGACATCCGCGTGCGCTTCGACCTGGTGATCGCCGCGGATCGGGGCGGCCAGACCTTCGTCCCGCCCCCCGCATTCCAGAACAAGGTGACCTCGCACATCAACGGCTGGTTCGAGCACTCCGACACCCATGACCCCGCCTACTGGGACAAGTACGGCCTGCCCGCGGTGCTGTGACGCCACGGCCCGCCTGGCAGGCCATGACTCGTCGCGGCCGCCGCGACGCTGTGACGACCGCGTAGTCTGCCCGGATGGGCGCCGCCTCGTCCGCGAAGCTGCTCGCCGCCGGCTACACCTGGCGGCTGACCGGCCTGCACGCGGCGGGTCGCAGCCTGGTGCTCGCCGTGGACCGTGGCCCGGAGAGCGAGCAGACGATCGCCGGCATCATGCTCGTCAAGGCCGGTGACCGGTCCGTGCCGTTGATCTCCAAGGCGGTCTCCGGCGGGGCGTCCTCACCCGAACTCATCGACGTGCTCGCCAGCATCGGCACCGCCACCGCACGGAGCGCGCTCCGGACCGCGACACGCTCGCCGCGGCCCGAGGTGGCCGGCGCCGCCGAGGACGCCCTGCGGACGCTGGACGAGATCGATCGCCGCGACGATGGCGCAGGCTGAAGGCTCGGGCGTCCCGCGCGAGGCCTAGCTGTGCCGGCCCGCGGCGTCCGGTACGGCGGCGAACGCGCGCACCGGGAACGTGCCGAACGCTGCGACCCGTGGCGGGGCCGCGGTGAAGCGGAACCCGGCGGCCGGCAACAGGTCCAGGTTCGTCAGGTGCTCCACCACCGGGATGCCAGCGGCGAGCAGGATGCTGTGTGCCGGCCGCTCCCCTCCGGTGGTGTCGTCGATGTTCACCGAGTCGATGCCGACGAGCCGCGCCCCGTGGTCGGCGAGCCACCGCGCGCCCGCCTCCGTCAGGTACGGCGAGTCCAGGGCGTAGTCCGGCGTCCCCCAGGCGACGTCGCCGCCGGTGTGCAGCAGCACGGCCCGGCCGGCGACGTCGAGCGCGGCCAGCGCGGCGACGTCCACGGCACGCGAACCGCTGCCGGCGGTGCGGACGAGCACGCCGGGGAGGTCGGCCATCACGTCCAGCGCCAGCCCGGCCAGGTCGACGCCGTGCGCGTACCGGTGGAAGGGGCTGTCCAGGTACGTACCGGTGTTGCCGACCATCGTGATGCTGTCGATCGCGAACTCCGTGCCCGGCGCGTACCGCTCCCGGGACGCCTCGCGCGTCAGGTGCGACGTGATGGTCGGACCGGGCAGCCCGGGGTACGTCGTCATGCCGGCGGTGATCACGTGGCTTAGGTCGACCAGTCGGGTGCCGGACGCGCTGGGGGCGACGCCCGGGTCGCTGGGCCCGCCGCGGGTCCCCTTGTGCGGCTCGGGGAACACCCGCAAGCCCCGCACCTCGACCCGCTCGACCATCAGCAGGGCCAGCGACGCGATGAACAGCGCGGCGACCTCCCCCTCCGCGGGCTCCGGCCCGGGCACGTCCACCCGGAACCCCTGCGCGCTGAGTCCACCACCGTTGGAGAAGGTCACGATCGCGTCGAACTGCGCCCGGTACTCAGTCGAGGCCATCGGCGAATACTGTCGCCACCCAGGCCCGCCAGGCCACCCCGACGGCGAACACGGCGATCCCGGCCACCACGGACCACGCCGGCAGGGTCAGGACCAGGACCAGGCATCCGGCCGCTCCGACCACCTGCAACCATCGAGGGAACCGGCGCTGCGCCCGGGGTTGGGTGAAGGCCGACAGGTTGGTGACGAGGTAGTACACCAGGACGCCGACGGACGAGAACCCGATCTGTCTCTTATACACATCTGACGCTGCCGACGAAAGTTCTAGTGTGTA
>JBKPQU010000254.1:0-6155 GCA_046734255.1 Actinomycetota bacterium | reverse complement strand
CTTCTGTACGACCCACGGTGCAGCCGTTCATAGTCGCGTCATGACCGATCCAGTCCTGAGCGCCATCGTGAGTGGCGCGGCGAGCGGTATGGGCAGCGCGGTTGCCGCCAGGTTCGTGGCGGAGGGTTGGCGTGTCCTGGCGCTCGACGTCGACGCCGCCGGGCTGGCAGGGCTCCGGACGGAGGTGGGAGACCGGCTCGTCCCGCTGACCGTCGACATCCGGTCACGGGCCGGCGTGGAGGCGGCTCTGGCCACGGTGCCCGACGGAGGGGTGTTGCGCACTGTGGTCAATGCGGCAGGCATCTACCCGACGTCGACGCTGGCGGACTTCAGCGAGGACTCCTACCGCCGGATCTTCGACGTGAACGTGCTCGGCACGCTGAACGTCACGGCCGCGGCGGTGCCGCTGATGAGGGCGCACGGCAGCGGAGGCGCCGTCGTCAACTTCGCGTCGATCGACGCGTTCGCGGTCTCCCAGGGCCAGCTCGTGTACAGCGCGTCGAAGGCCGCGGTCGTCTCGATCACCCGCTCCCTCGCCATCGAGCTGGCCGACGACGGCATCGCGGTGAACGCGGTCGCTCCCGGCTGGGTCGCCACGCCCGGAACGCTCGCCGGCGGCCGGATCGAGGAGGCGGTCAAGGCGGTCCCGCTCGGTCGTGCAGCGGCGCCCGAGGAGATCGCCGATTGGGTCTGGAAGCTCGGCAGCGTCCCGGGGTCCTACCTCACCGGCGAGACCGTCGTCATCAGCGGCGGGCTCGTGATGCGCTGAGCCGGGCCCACTTCGATTCCGGGCTCACCGGGCCAGGTAGCCACCGTCGACGACGATCTCGGTACCGGTGACGAACGTCGAGTCATCGCTGGCCAGGAACAGCACGCTGCCGGTGATCTCGCGGACGTCGGCGCGGCGACCCATCGGGGTCAGCGGCACGATGCTGCTGCCCTCCTCCTCGTTCATCGCCGTCCGAACGCCGCCCGGGCAGACGGCGTTGATCCGGATCTTGTCGCAGGCGTGTTCGAGGGCGGCTGTCTTGGTCATCATCACGACGGCGGCCTTGCTGGCGCAGTAGGCGACGTAGCCACTGGCGCCGGCGAGCCCGAAGACCGACGACACGTTCACGACGGAACCGCCGCCCCGCGCTCGCAGGGCCGGGATCGCCGCCTGCATCCCGAGGAGGACACCCGTGACGTTGACGGCGAGCAGTGCGTTCCAGTCCTCGAGGGTCTCGTCCAGGAGCGGGTTCACGTGGACGATCCCGGCGTTGTTCACCAGGACGTCGAGCCCGCCGTGCCGCTCGACGGCGCCTCTGACGACGTGGTCCCAGTCGGACCGGGACGTGACGTCGAGATGCACGTAGTCCACGTCCAGGCCGTCGGCCCGCAGCCTGGCGGCGGTCGCCTCGCCCTCGGCGTCCAGGACGTCACACGTGATCACGCGGGCACCCTCTTCGGCGAGACGCCGGGCGTGAGCAGCGCCCTGTCCCCGCGCGCCGCCCGTGATGAGGACGACCTTGCCGTCGAGACGTCCCGCCATGTCAGCGCCTCTTCTCCAGCCAGTCGACGATGCGCGCGGAGGCGCGCATCTGGTCGTTCCAGATCGGGCGAACGATGTCGATGCGGTTGTCGGGCGTCTGCCGGTCGAACGCGCGGGCCGGCGAGGCACCGGACTCGGTGAGTCGGAGCAGCCGAGAGACGAGGCGTGCTTGCTGGGAGTACACCGGCAGCTGCGGCCCGCGCGGTGCCGCGAGGCCGATGAAGTACAGGCGTTGCAGTCCGACGGGCACCGTCAGGCCGGCCACCCGCAGCGGCACGCCGTCGTCCCAGCGGAGAAGTCCCGGGTCGAGGAACGGCAGGGTGGCGCGGAAACCGGTCGCCCAGAGGATCGTGTCGAACTCGCGCGCACTGCCGTCGACGAAGCGCACGACCTGCCCGTCGATCTCCTGGATCCCCGGGACGACGTCGATGCGGCCGTGCTGGATCCAGTACAGCAGCAGGCTGTTCACGACCGGCGGCTGCTTGTTCAGGTTGCGGGTCACGGGCGCAGGAAGCCCTCGATAGACCTCGGGCGGACCCACGACGACGCGCACGAGGGCCCGCGTGACCCGCTCCTGCAGCACCGGGGGCAGGCGGGTCAGCCAGGTCAGCTCGGCGCGCGGCCTGCCGAAGATCGCTTTGGGCTGGAACACCTGGCCGCGCCGCACCGAGACCGCCGCGGTCACCCGGGCATGGGCCACGTCCACGGCGAGATCGCATCCGGAGTTCCCCGCACCGACGACCAGCACCCGGTCCCCCTTGAGGTCGTCGACGTTGCGGTACTGCGACGAGTGCAAGGAGAGACCCGTGAAGTCGGCGGCCATCTCCGGGATGTTCGGATCCCACAGGTGCCCGTTCGCCACCAGCACGCCGTCGTAGCGGGTGCGTCCACCGTCGGACGTCTCCACCCACCAGCCGTGCTCACCGCCGGGACCCTCCGGCTCGATGCGGGTGACCTCGGTGTTGAAGGTGATGTGGCGCCGCAGCTCGAATCGGTCCGCGAAGGACTCGATGTAGGCGAGCATCTGGTCACGGCTCGGGTAGACCGGGAACTCCTGAGGCATCGGGAAGCCTTCGAAGCCCGAGACATCGCGCGACGTGATCAGATGCAGCGACTCGTAGTCGGTGTGCCAGTGCCCACCGAGGCGGTCAGAGCGTTCGAAGCAGTCGATCTCGAAGCCCTGCGCGGTCAGCACCTGGACGGCGCCCAAGCCGGCGGCGCCCGCTCCCACCACGCAATACCGGGGTGTCCTCATGGATCCAACGGTGGGATCCAGGGTTCGCGCCGTCCAGACTCACTTCACCACACCAGCCATAGGCGAAGCCTTCTGCAGCAGGGATGGGCTCGCCCGGATGGCCGCACGGGATGCGCTTCTACGTCCTGTCGGCGAGGTGGACGATGGCTTCGGTGCCGTCGTCCCAGCGCCACGGCACGTGGTGGCCCTGCAGGTGCACGCCGCCGATCCACCGGTCGATGCCGTTGAGGGCGATCCGGTCGGCCTCGCCGGCCAGAACTCGCGCCCCCGTGTCGGTCAGGAACACGGCTGTCGTCCGCTCCACGGGTCGGCCGGGCGGGTCGAGGCGGAGCAGCGGGTGCGGCCCTTGTGCCATCCGGTCCATCCGGCCGAAGCACGTGCTGTCCCCCATGTAAGGCCGCGTCTCCCGTGCCCCGGCCCGCACGAACGCCGTCCCGGCGTCGCGGGCGCCGTCGGAGACGGCGGCCAGCACGCGCCGTTCGGTCAGCGACAGGCCATCCCGCGTCGCCGGGTACTCCCTGCTGAGCCGGTCGAACGCCTCGCCCAGGAACCGCAGCTCACCCAGCCGCGCATCAGCGATGGCGGCCAGGCCCTCGGGGGTGGGCGCACAGAAGGCCGCCCACGCGCGGGTGGCCAGCTCGAGCGCCGCCGGGGTCAGGCGCACGCAGACGTTCGTGTGCGGCAGCGCGCGCAACTGCTCGGCGGTCAGCTCGCCGAGGCCGCCGAAGCGGGCGATGCCCGGGTGTTCGCCAATGCAGATCAAGCTGATGCGCTCGGCAGGAACACCAAGACCGGCGAGGCGGGCGAGGATCTCGGCGATCTGCAGCTGGTCGTACAGATCCGCCTCGAACCACAGCACGTACTCGCCGTCGCGGTTGCCCTCCAGCGCCTGATCCCGCTCGGTGAACTGGCGCATCGCCTCGGCGTGCTCGACGCCCTCGTAGCCGGCGAGGTACTCGGCCCTGATCCGGCGCAGCTCGGCCGGCGCGGCCTCGGGCACCGGCCCCTCGTGCAGGATGTCGCGCCAGTAGACCACGCGCCGCGCAAGCCCGGTCCCCCGCACGTCGGTGGCGTCGCCGTTGCTGATGTGGAGCGCCTCGGGCATCCAGTCGAGCGGGGAGTCGTCCGGCGGCGTGCTCGGGTGCTCCGCGAGGAGCCTGCTGCGGGCGGTCGCGTACGACTCGCCGGTCTTGGCCATGCGGGCAAGGTACCCGGTTACTCGGGCTCGGGTGTCAGGACGGCGGCGATGCCGGCGAGGGCCTGCGGGACGGCCCGGTAGTAGGTCCACACGCCTCGCCGTTCGGCTGTAACCAGGCCCGCTTCGAGCAGCCGTCTCAGGTGATGGGTGACGGTGGGCTGGGTGATGGCCAGCGGTTCGGTCAGGTCGCAGGTGCACGCCTCCAGGTCCGGGCTGGCCAGCAGGATCGACAGCAGCCGCAGCCGGGCGGGATCGGCCAAGGCCTTCAGCTGAGCCGCGAGGACGCGCGCCTGATCCGGCGCCAATGGGGCCTCGGCCAGCGGCGCGCAGCATGCGGTGGTGTCTTGGACCGGCTGGACCACCGGCAGCAGCTTCGGCATCAGCTTCGGCATCAGCAGCAGCCGGCGGGTGTGGGCTTGGTGGCCTTGACGATGGCGCCGTGCATGCCGTCGGTGACCTGGTGGGTGGCGGTGATGGTGATGTCGGCCAGCCCGGCGGCGGCCAGCCCGTCCTGGTACTCGCTGAACGACAGGGCACCGGCGATGCAGCCGACATGGCTGCCGCGGAGGGTGCGGTCGGCCGGGCTCAGGTGGTCCTCGGCGACGACGTCGCTGATCCCGATCCGCCCGCCGGGGCGCAGCACGCGGGCGATCTCGGCCAGAACGGCGGGCTTGTCGGTGGACAGGTTGACCACGCAGTTGGAGATCACCACGTCGACCGATTCGGCGGGGAGCGGGATGTCCTCGATCCGGCCGCGGAGGAATTGCACGTTCGTGGCGCCGGCCCTGGCGGCGTTGGCCCGGGCCAGCTGGAGCATCTCCTCGGTCATGTCCAGGCCGTACACCGTGCCGGTGGGGCCGACCCTGCGGGCGGAGAGCAGGACGTCGATCCCGCCGCCGGAACCGAGGTCGAGCACGGTCTCCCCCGGGTGCAGGTCCGCGACCGCAATCGGGTTGCCGCAGCCGAGGCTGGCCAGCACCGCCTCCGCCGGCAGACCCTCACGTTCGGTCTCGTCGTACAGCTGCTCCCCGAAGCCCTGGCCAGGCTCGACACTGGCGCAGCAGCCGCCGGCGCAGTTGCACTCTCCGGCGGCGCACCCGCAGTCCGTGGCCGGCTCGCCGGTGGCTTGCACACCGAGGGCGGCCGCGGCGTACCGGGCACGGACCTCCTCGACCAGCTGCTCATCCCCCGCAGCACCGGCGGGAGGCGTCTCGGTCGTGCTCATGGCGAGCCTCCAGATCTTGTCACATAGATGCTTGTCTATGTCTCCACCTTCGCTAAGATATCGACAGTTGTCAATGTGTCACGGACACCGCGACAGGCGAGGAGCACGGCGATGAACGACACCGACAGGCCCACCGTGCTGTTCCTGTGCACCCACAACGCCGGGCGCTCCCAGATGGCCCTGGGCTTCTTCACCCACCTGGCCGGGGACGCCGCCGTGGCCTGGTCCGGCGGCTCCGAACCCGCCGAGGCCGTCAACCCCGTCGCGATCGAGGCCATGCGCGAGCGCGGCATCGACATCTCCCGCGAATTTCCCAAGCCCTGGACCGACGAGATCGTCCGCGCCGCCGACGTCGTCATCACCATGGGCTGCGGCGACGCCTGCCCCATCGTCCCCGGCAAACGCTACGAGGAGTGGGACCTCCCCGACCCCGCCGGCCAGGACCTCACCGCCGTGCGGCCCATCCGCGACGACATCGAGCGTCGCGTCCGCGCCCTCCTCGACCAGCTCGGCGTGGCCTAGAGTCCCGCCATGCCTGCCTACGTCATCGTCGAAACCGACATCAACGACCCGGAGCGCTACGAGCAGTACAAGGCCGCCTCACCGGCCGCGGTCGCGGCCGGCGGGGGCCGGTTCGTGGTCCGCGGCGGCGACCTGGCCGTCCTCGAGGGTGACTGGCACCCCTCGCGCCTCGTGATGCTCGAGTTCGAGGATCTCGAGGCCGCGAAGCGCTGGTATGAGTCGGAGGTCTACCAGGAGGCCAAGAAGCTGCGCGAAGGTGCGGCGCACTTGCGCATGGTCGCCGTGCAGGGCGTCCAGTAGATCCGCTTCAGGGGCACTCGTTTCCTGCGAGTCGATGGGACTGAGCCCGCCGTCAGATCACGGCGGACGTGGCCGAGCGAAGCGCGGCTTCGGCCTCGCTGACCAGTCCGTGGACCAGTTCGGC
>JBKPQU010000253.1:0-9053 GCA_046734255.1 Actinomycetota bacterium | reverse complement strand
CCGCAGACCTCGACGCTGGCCACCTACCCGTTCCTGTCGGCCACCGAGCTTCCCCCGTTCGAGCTGGTCGAGATGGCCACCCCGACCTCGCACAACCCGTTGGGGGCCAAGGGAATCGGGGAGTCCGGGACGGTCGGCTCGACGCCCGCGATCCAGAACGCGGTGGTCGACGCGCTGGCGCACCTCGGCGTCCGGCACATCGACCTGCCCACGACGTCGCAACGGGTCTGGGAGGCCATCGGCGAGAACGGAGGGGCACGCTGATGGAGGTCGAGGTCACCGTCAACGGCGAGACGCGGCGCGACGACGTCGAGCCGCGGCTGCTGCTCGTGCACTACCTGCGCGAGGTGCTCGGCCTGCGCGCGACGAACATCGGGTGCGACACCTCCTCCTGCGGGGCGTGCACCGTGCACCTGGACGGCGTCGCGGTCAAGTCGTGCACGGTGCTCACCGTCCAGGCGGACGGCTGCCAGGTGACCACGCTGGAGGGCTTGGCCGGCCAGGACGGCGAGCTGAACCCCGTCCAGGCGGCGTTCCGCGCAGAGCACGGTCTCCAGTGCGGCTTCTGCACCCCGGGGATGGTGATGGCTGCGACGGCCCTGCTCCGCACCAACCCCGACCCGACCGAGCGGGAGGTCCGCGAGGGCCTGGAGGGCAACTTCTGCCGCTGCACCGGCTACCACAACATCGTTCGCGCGGTGCTTGCCGCGGCCGGGTCCGGCGCGGAGGTGCCCGCGTGATCCCGGCCTCATTCGACTACGCGCGGCCGGCGAGCGTGGAGGAGGCGCTGGGCGTGCTGGCCCAGCACGGTGAGGACGCCAAGGTCCTCGCCGGCGGGCACTCGCTCCTGCCGATCATGAAGCTACGGCTCGCCGCCCCGGCGCTGCTCGTCGACGTCGGCCGCCTGGACGACCTCCGCTACATCCGCGTCGACGGCGATGAGGTGGCGATCGGCGCGCTGAGCCGGCACGCCGAGCTGGTCTCCTCCCAGCTGCTGCACGCCGAGGTGCCGCTGCTCGCGCACACGGCCGGCCTGGTCGGCGACCAGCAGATCCGCAACCGCGGGACGATCGGCGGATCCCTGGTGCACGGGGACCCCGCCGCCGACCTGCCCGCGGCGGTCCTCGCCCTCGGCGCGAGGCTCGTGGTGCGGGGGGCCGGCGACACGCGAACGATCCCGGCGACCGAGTTCTTCACCGGGTTCATGGAGACCGCCGTTCGCCCGGACGAGCTGTTGGTCGAGATCCGGGTCCCGCGCTGCCCCACCGACCGGTGGGGATACCAGAAGTTCGTCCGCCGGGCCAACGACTGGGCGATCGTCGCCGCCGCCGCCGTCGACGGCCGGGTGGCCCTGGCCGGGATGGCACAGACGCCCGTCCGCGCCACCGCCACCGAGCAGGCGCTCGCCTCCGGCGCCTCGGACGCCGAGGCCGCGCAGCTGGCCGACCAGGACACCGCACCCGCGGCCGACATCCACGCCAGCGAGGCCTACCGCCGTCACCTCGCCCGCCTGCTCACGCGTCGCGCGCTCGCCGGAGCCACCGGCCGCGCCTGACCCGGTCGATCCGGGTCGATTCCGGCCAAGAGCGGCATTCGGCGCGGCTACGAAGGGTAGCCCTGCCACCAATGCCGCGCGGGGAGCAGCGCCGAACGGGCTGCGCGACCTCGCTCCGGGCGCGAGCACCGCGCCGGATCCGGCATCGCGCACGGCGATCGGGTGGGAAACCGGCCGCGCGATCGAGCCCGGCTCCCGGAGCACCGAAAACCTCTGCAACGGCTGAAGCACCGGCCGGGCAAAGAAGCGTGGCCGGCTGCCCCCAGCATCTCGACTGGCTCGCCCGCGTGACCTGCGGGAGGGCCTCCGCGAGAAGGGATCATGCCCATGGCACGTCTGCTCGTCGTCGAGGACGACCCCGATGCCCGCGATCTGATTGCCATGCGCCTGGTCCTGGCGGGCCACCGCGTGGTCGCCATCCCGAATGCGGCGTGGGCACTGGACACCGTGGAGTGCGTCGGCGCCCCCGACGCCTACGTGCTGGACGTCGGCCTGCCCGACATCGACGGGTTCGAGCTGCTCGAACGGCTGCGGGACCGGGCGGATCCGGGCGTGCCGGCCATCTTCCTGACCGCGTTCACCGGCGACAACCACGTCGCGCGCGGGAAGGCGATGGGCGCCCAGTACCTGACCAAGCCCTTCCGCGCCCAGTCGCTGATCAACGCGGTCGACGCCGCGGTGACCTCGGCGCCCGACGTGGACCCGATGTCCCACGGCTGGTGACGATGCCGACGCTGCGCACGCTCATCGTTGAGGATCGGCCGGACGACGCCGAGCTGCTCGTCGCCGAGCTGTCCCGGGGCGGCTACACGCCGCATTGGACACGGGTGGACACCCTGGGCGATCTGATCGCCCGCGTGCAGGACGACGCGCCCGATGTCGTGATCACCGACTACTCGCTGCCCGGCATGGACGCGCTCGACGTGCTCCGAACGATCCGCGACCTGGACGCGCAGATCCCGGTGATCGTGGTCAGCGGGGTGATGGACGAGCTGACCTGCGTGGAGTCGCTCCGGCTGGGTGCCGCCGACTACCTGCTCAAGGATCGTCTGGCCCGGCTTGCCGTCGCGGTGGACCAGGCGCTGACGCGCCACCGGCTGGAGCAGGAGGCCCGGCGCGCCCGGCAGGAGGAGCGGCTGGCCATGGGGATGCTCCAGGGGCTGGTCGCCAACGCGCCGGCGGCGATCTGCCTCCAGGCGATCGACGGGCAGTACCTGCTGAGCAACCCGTCGTACGACCGCCTGGAGGGGCTCGCGGGCACCTCGGAGCGGGGCGCTCGCGTGACTGCGAGCGTGCCGCAAGCCGTGGAGTACCACGAGGAGGTGGTCGGTGACCGCACCTTCCTGTCGGTTCGCTACCCGGTGGTCAACGAGGCCGGCGAGGTGTTCGCCACCGGCACGATCCACCTCGACATCACCCGGCAGAAGCGGATCGAGGCGGACCTGCGGGCCGCCAGGGCGGAGCTGCAGGCCCGGGCGGACGACCTCGACACCCGCAACGTGCAGCTGCAGGAACTGGCCGACCTGAAGAGCCAGTTCGTGGCGTGCGTCAGCCACGAGCTGCGGACGCCGCTGACCAGCATCTGCGGGTACGCGGACCTGCTCACCGCGGGCACCTTCGGCCAGGCCAACGAGAAGAGCCGGGAGGCCATCGAGATCATCGATCGGAACAGCCGCCGGCTGCTCCGGCTGATCGACGACCTGCTGATCCTGTCCCGGATCGACGACGGCGCCCACCGGCTGAATGAGCAGCCGGTGAACGTCGCCGCCCTGGTCGAGGCCACCGTCGGCGTCCTGCGACCGACGATCGGCTCGGCCTCGCTGAGGCTGGTGGTGAACGTGCCCGACGACCTCCCGACCGTGCCGGCCGACACGAACCAGCTCGAGCAGGTGATGTTCAACCTGCTCTCCAACGCGGTGAAGTTCTCCCTGCCCGGCGGCATGGTCACGGTCCGCGCCGAGCAGGACGGCGACTGCGTCGTCCTGAGCGTCGAGGACGAGGGCATCGGGATCCCGGAGGAGGACATGTCCAAGGTCTTCAGCCGGTTCCACCGCGGCGAGGTCGCGATCCGGCGGGCGATCCCGGGCACGGGCCTCGGCTTGGCCGTGGTCCAGGGAATCGTCGAGGGTCACCAGGGCCAGGTGGCCGTGGAGTCCGCGCCGGGTCAGGGCACCCGGATCTCGGTGCGGCTTCCGCTGACCGCCCGGGCCACCTTCGAGGAGGAGCCAGCCCTCCGCTAGCGCAGACGGGGGGATTTCGCCTCTGCCGGGTTTACCCGGCTGCGTGACACGCCGATGCCTCATCAGGGCCCACGGAAGGTCTCGCTGCTCATGGACGAACCTCGCAGAGCGCCGCGCGAGCCGAAGGCACGTGCGTGGGGCCTCACCCATGCCCTCGTGGCGGCCGTCGCGCTCGGCTGGCTCGCGATCGTCCTGTTCGGCCCCGGCCGATCGACCGCCGGGATCACCATCGGCTCTCCGGTTCTTCTGGGATTCCTCGGCGTGGCCTCGTTCACCGTGCTCGCCCTGGGCCTGGCCGCCGACCGGCAGCGCGCCTCGGCGTCGGCGCTCGCCCGCACCCAGCAGACCGTCCAGCATCTGCTCGCGGCCGCCACCGCCGAGTCCATCGTCGGGACCGACCTCGACGGCACGATCACGGTGTTCAACGCCGGTGCGGAACGGATGCT
Source organism: Actinomycetota bacterium (assembly GCA_046734255.1). GTDB lineage: Bacteria > Actinomycetota > Actinomycetes > Actinomycetales > Kineosporiaceae > JBKPQU01. The sequence goes on along the minus strand of JBKPQU010000253.1, from coordinate 4,812 downwards.
CGGCTACCCGGCGGGCGAGGCGGTCGGCCGGATGCGGCTGGAGGACCTGCACGACCCGGAGGAGATCCTCGACCGGACGCCGCGCGGGCGGGGAACGGCGCTGTCGGCGCTGATCGGCGCGGCGGGAACCGGCTTCCCGCAGACCTCGGAGTGGACCTACGTCCGCGCCGGCGGCGACCGCCTGCGGGTCGAGGTCACGATCAGCCCTGTGCCCGGCGACCACGGCCAGGTGGTCGGCTACCTGGCGGTCGGCCGGGACATCACCCAGCAGCTGCGCCAGCAGCAGGCGATGGAGGAGCTGCTGGCCCGGGAGCAGCGGGCGATGGACGAACTGCGCCGGATCGACCAGATGCGCAACGACTTCGTCTCCACGGTCTCGCACGAGCTGCGAACCCCGCTGACCAGCATCGCCGGCTACCTCGAGCTGCTCGGCGAGGGTGACCTGGGCGAGCTCACCGCCGGCCAGCAGGAGGCGGTGGAGGTTCTGGACCGCAACTGCAGCCGGCTCCGGCTGCTGATCGAGGACCTGCTGCTGCTCTCCGACAAGGCCGCCGGCACCTTCGACATCGCCGCGGCCACCGCGGACCTGCGCGCGATCCTGGACGGTGCGTCGTCGTCCGTGGCGCCGGTCGCCCGGTCCAAGGGCGTCGGGCTCTCGGTGGACGCCGAGGTCGGCGAGGGCGGCTTCATCGGGGACGCCGAGCAGCTCCAGCGCGCGGTGACCAACCTGCTCAACAACGCGGTCAAGTTCACCTCCGAGGGCGGCCGGGTGCGGCTGCGCGGGGTGGTCGGCGCCTCGCAGGTGACGATCCAGGTGCAGGACACCGGCATCGGGATCGCGGCCCCAGACCAGGCGGAGGTGTTCACCGGGTTCTTCCGCAGCGCGGAGGCCCGGGCCCAGGAGATCCAGGGCGTGGGCGTCGGCCTGAGCATCGTCAAGACGATCATCGACCGGCACGGGGGGCTCGTCGACGTGGCCTCCCAGGTCGGCAAGGGCACCACAGTCACGATCACCCTGCCCCGCCACGGACGCGCGGCGCAGAACGAGCCGGGGGAGTGAGAGAGATGGCAATGATCCTGATCGTCGACGACGATCCCGACATCCGGGCGGTGCTGATCCACAAGCTGCAGCAGGCGGGCCACGACACCTGGCCCGCCGTGGACGGCCCCTCGGCGCTCGCGGCCGCGGAGAAGCTCATCCCGGACCTGGCCCTGCTGGACTGGATGCTGCCCGGGATGAGCGGCCTGGAGGTCTGCCGGGCGTTGCGCGCCGACCACCGCCTGAAGCACGTCCCCGTGCTCCTGTTCTCCGCCCGCGACCAGGAGTCCGACCTCGAGTGGGCCTACGCCGCCGGTGCCGACGAGTTCGTCAGCAAGCCGTTCAGCCCCAGAAGGATGCTGGAGCGGATCAACGCGCTGCTGCCTCCGGAGGCCGTTCCCACCCTGCCGACCGGAGGCCGGCCGTGAGCACGATCCTCCTGGTCGACGACGACCGCGACATCTGCGCGCTGCTGGGCTTCCGGCTGGTGAAGGCGGGCTACGACGTGCGGGTCGAGCACGACGGCGAGGCCGGGTTCGCGGCAGCCGGCACGGCTGCCGCCGATCTGATCATCCTGGACTGGATGATGCCCCGGCTGTCCGGCCTCGAGGTCTGCCTCCAGCTCCGGGCGGACGAGCGGTTCTCCCACGTGCCGATCGTCATGCTGACCGCCAAGGCCCAGGAGATCGACATGCAGCGCGGCCTGGCCGCGGGCGCCGACGACTTCGTCGTCAAGCCGTTCAGCTCGCGGGACCTGCTCAGCCGACTGGAGGCGGTCCTGACCCGCACACGCGGCTGATCAGAGCAGCGCACGGACCCTCGCCATGAGCTCCAGCCGGGACACCGGCTTGGCCAGGTAGGCGTCGGCCCCGCTGGCGATGCACGCGAGCTCGTCGTTCAGCCCGGACAGGCCGGTCAGCATGATCACGGGGACGCCGTGCAGGCAGAGGTCCTCGCGCAGCTGGCGGCAGACCGTGTAGCCGTCCAGCCCCGGCATCATCACGTCGAGGATGACCAGGTCGGGGCTCTCGGCCATGGCGAGCGTCATCGCGACCTCGCCGTCGGCGGCCTCCAGGGACGTCAGGCCGTCGTGCTCCAGCATCAAGGTGATCAGGTGGCGGGTGTCGATGTCGTCGTCGACCACGAGGATCTTCGGGTCGTCGTACACCCAGTGCGGCCTGATCTTCTCGATCTCCCAGGTCGCAAACGGGTCGGGATCCTCGAAACTGGCGCTGAGCTGAATGTCCCGGACGGCGTTCCACACGTCGGGCATGGCGACCTCCTGCCGCGCGCCTCGGCCGTTCCTCACGGACCGTGTGTCGGCGTGGTACTGCATCGGCAGTTGCGCCGGCACCTTCGATCGGCCTTTCGAGTGATCTGGGTCTCAAGGTGGCGGGCCGAACGATCGAGACCAGAAGGTGAGGAGGTGGGTCGTGGTCGGGCAGGGCCGGGGCCACCGCGCAGCGCGGCACTCCCGCGGGCTGCCGCGGGCCCGATCCGTGCGGGCCGGCCGGCGGGGCCAGGCCGCCTTCCTGGAGCTTGTCCTCCGCTCCGCACCCGACGCCCTGCTCGTTCTCGACCCCGAGGGACGGGTCGTCCTCGCCAACCCCGCGGCGGAGTCCATGTTCGGCCACCCGGCCGGCGGGCTGGTGGCCAGGCCCGCGGAGGAGCTGATCCCGCAGTGGGCCGTCACGGGGGCCGTACAGGCGTTCATGCAGCCGTCCCGGCAGGGGACGGATGCAGATCCCGGGCTGACCGGCCGCCGATTCGACGGGCGCGAGTTCCCGCTGGAGATCGACGTCGCCGACTTCGCCGGCCGCCGGGAGTCGTTCACGACGGTGGTGATCCGGGACGTCACCGCCCGGCGCGACGCGGAACACGGGTGGCAGCGGGCGCGCGATGCGGCCCTCACCCGCTCGCGGCTGAAGTCGCAGTTCGTGGCCACGATGAGCCACGAGATCCGGACGCCGATCACCGGGGTGATCGGGCTGACCGACCTCCTGCTGACCACCGAGCTCGACGAGGTCCAGCGCCGGTACGTGGACGGAGTGCGGGTCAGCGGCGAGGCGCTGATGGCCGTGATCAACGACGTGCTCGACTTCTCCAAGATCGAGGAGGGCAAGTTCCGGCTCGACGAGGTGGACTTCGACCTCGGGATGCTGCTGGACGAGGTCGTCACGATCACCGCGCACTCTGCGGCGTCCAAGGGCCTGCATGTCCAGGTCGACCGCGACCCCGATCTGCCGCTCGGCCTGCGGGGGGACCCCGGCCGGATCCGCCAGATCCTGCTCAACCTGGTCAACAACGCGGTCAAGTTCACCGACGAGGGCGGCGTGGCGATCCGGGCCCGGCCCTGCGATGCGAGCGGCGTCGGCGATCGTGTGCTCGTCCAGCTCGAGGTCGCGGACACCGGCGCGGGCATCGACCCGGACAAGCTTCAGGAGCTGTTCGAGCCCTTCGTCCAGGCTGACGCGTCCACCACCCGCACCCGCGGTGGGACCGGGCTCGGCCTGACGATCTGCCGCCAGCTCGCCGAGGCCATGGGCGGTGGGGTCGAGGCCGACAGCCGTCTGGGCGAGGGGACGACACTGCGCGTCGTGCTGCCGCTGCGCCGGGCCCTCGCCGACCTGAGTGCCGGCCGGGCGTCTCGCGCGTCCGTCGCCGCCCCGCGGCGGCGAGGCACGTCGGACCGGCCGGGGCGAGTCCTCGTGGTCGAGGACAACGAGATCAGTCAGGCGGTCGTGGTCGGGGCGCTGACCGCGGCCGGCTACGCCGTGGACGTCGCTGCCGACGGCGTCGAGGCGCTGCAGTGGGCCGACGCCGGTGAGTACCAGGCGATCCTGATGGACTGCCACATGCCCCGGATGGACGGCTTCACCGCCGCCGAGGAGCTCCGCCGCCGCCCGGCGACCGCGCAGACGCCGATCCTCGCGATGACCGCCGACGTCCTGAAGGAGCAGCGGGACCGGTGTCTCGCCTCCGGCATGGACGACTTCATCCCCAAGCCGATCCGCCCGCACGAGCTGCGCGCCGCCCTTGCCGGCTGGACGGGATACGGGTCCGCCGACCCCGTCGCACCCGCCGCCCCGCCGGCGGCGCCGCCGGCCCCCGACCCGGTGCGGGAGCGGATCACGGAGATCCTCGGCGACCGGACCCCGTCGGAGGTCGCGCTGGTCATGGGGATGGTCACGTCCTTCCCCGCCAAGGCGGAGCGGCTGGTCCAGGAGATGGTCGCCGCGGCGGACCGGGGGGACGACGACGCCGCCCTGCACGCGCACAGCCTCAAGGGCGCCGCGGCCAACCTCGGTGCCACCCTGCTCACCGCGATCTGCGAGGACCTCGAACGGGCGGCGCGCTCCAGGACGTGGCAGCGGATCACCGAGCTGCTGCCGCGGCTGCACGAGGCGCTGGCGTCCTTCGAGGCCGACCTGCACGTCGTCCGCCGCGAGATGCCCGAGCTTTCCCTCGGTAGGTAGGCCCGCGTCACCGGGTTCGTGGCGGCGAGCCTGATGGTCGCCGTCGGCGCGGTGTTGTCGGTGGACTTGACCGTGGAGTAGGTCCGGGTGGCGCTGTTGCCGGCCAGGTCTGTGGTGACGAACGAGACGGTGTGCACCCATCCGCCGTCGTGGAGGGGATCAGCAGTCTGGTGGCGGAGTCCACCCCTGCCCCGAGCACCAGCAGGGCGGCCGCGGCCATCATCGCCTGGACGCCCCGGCGCAGGGCGCGGATCCAGCACCGGAGGACATCGCGCTCACCTGCTGACCGTCACGGTC
>JBKPQU010000252.1:0-4216 GCA_046734255.1 Actinomycetota bacterium | reverse complement strand
GCGTGACCCCCGCGACGGCGAGCACGCGGCGCGGCGACCGGCCGAGCCAGCGGCTGCGCAGCAGCGGCCGCTCGACCAGCAGGAAGGACACCAGGGACGCGCCGAGGGTCAGCGCCGTCCGGAGCGCCTGCGTGGCGATCTCACCCCGGTCGGGCGTGACCTGGACGGCGACGGTGACGGGCCAGTGCCACAGGTACACGCCGTAGGAGATCCGGCCGAGGCCGACCGAGACCGGCACCGAGAAGATCTGCGCGAGGCGGCCGGACGGCGCCAGCTCGACCGCCGCGATCAGTGCCGCGGCCGCGAGGCCCACCCCGAGCGCGCCACCCCGGTAGTACAGCGGCGCGCTGTCCGACATCAGCGCCATCGCGCTCACCAGCACGACCAGGCCTGCCACCCCGAGCGCGGCGACCAGGGGTCCCGGCACCGGCGTGTCCCGCCGGGTGACCAGGCGCCGGAGCAGGACGGCGAGCAGCGCCCCGGCGAACAGCTCCTGCACCCGGCCCTCGGTGCCGTAGTACGCGCGGTTGGGGTCGTCCGGCCGGAAGGTCACGACCATCGCGATGGCCGAGGCGGCGATCCCGGTGGCGATCCCGGCGGCGAGGAACCGCGAGCCGGGCAGCGGCCAGCCCCTGCGCCGCAGGTACCGGCCGAGCGCGATCAGCCCGAGCAGGAGCAGCGGCCAGACCAGGTAGAACTGCTCCTCGACCGCCAGGGACCAGGTGTGGCGGAGTGGTGAGGCGGTGGCGTAGCCGGCGAAGTAGTCCTCGGCGGCCGAGATGGAGTGCCAGTTCGCGAGGTAGCCGAGCGTCCAGAAGATGTCGGCGCGGCGGCGCGGGTAGGCGTCCGGCGGGCTGGCCCACCAGATCCACGCGCTGACCGCCAGCAGCATCAGCGCCAGCGCGGGCAGCAGCCGCCGGGCACGCCGCGCCCAGAAGGCGGCCAGGTCGACCCGACCGGCGCGGGAGTGCTCGGCCAGCAGCAGCCCGGTGATCAGGTAACCGGACAGAACGAAGAAGACGTCGACGCCGAGGAAGCCCCCGCGCAGGACCGAACCCGGCCCCCCGCCGAAGTGGTAGACGACCACCCCGGCCACGGCCAGGGCCCGCAGGCCGTCAAGTGCCGGTCGCCGGTGGTCCGGCCCGCGTTTTGTACTTTCCGTAGTTTCCTGATCACGCTGCGTCTGGCGAGCGGGGCCTACGGGGTTGGGAAGGGCTCGAACAACGGACGCGGGCAGGGACATCGGGCGGCCAGGTTATCGGCGCTCGCCGCGCGCGGCATGTCGGGGCGGGGGCCGGGCGCTACTCCCACTCGATCGTGCCGGGAGGCTTGCTCGTCAGGTCCAGGACCACGCGGTTCACCTCGGGCACCTCGTTGGTGATCCGGGTGGAGATGCGGGCGAGCACGTCGTGCGGCAGGCGGGTCCAGTCGGCGGTCATGGCGTCCTGGCTGGACACCGGCCTCAGCACCACCGGGTGCCCGTAGGTCCGCCCGTCCCCCTGCACCCCGACCGACCGGACGTCGGCCAGCAGCACCACCGGGCACTGCCAGACCTCGCCGTCCAGGTCGGCGGCGGTCAGCTCCGCCCGGACGATCGCGTCGGCGGCGCGCAGCGTCTCCAGCCGCTCCCGGGTCACCTCGCCGATGATCCGGATGGCCAGGCCCGGCCCGGGGAAGGGATGCCGCGCGACGATCTGCTCGGGCAGCCCGAGCTCGGCGCCGACCGCGCGCACCTCGTCCTTGAACAGGGTTCGCAGCGGCTCGACCAGCTCGAAGCGCAGGTCCGCCGGAAGCCCGCCGACGTTGTGGTGACTCTTGATGTTCGCCGTCGACTTCTGCCCCGCGTGCAGGGCACCGCCGGACTCCACCACGTCGGGGTACAGCGTGCCCTGGACCAGGAAGCGCGCGCCCTCGCCGCCGTCGACCCCGCCGTCGACAACGGCCTCCCGGGCGGCGCGCTCGAAGGCGCGGATGAACTCCCGGCCGATCACCTTGCGCTTCTCCTCCGGGTCGGTGACACCGGCGAGCGCGGCCAGGAAGGTGTCGGCGGCGTCCACGACGGTCAGCCGCACGCCGGTGGCGTCGACGAAGTCGCGCTCGACCTGCGCGGCCTCCCCCGCTCGCAGCAGCCCGTGGTCGACGAAGACGCAGGTGAGCTGGTCGCCGACGGCGCGGTGGACGAGCGCCGCGGCCACCGCGGAGTCGACTCCGCCGGACAGGCCGCAGATCACCTGGGCTCCGCCGACCTGCTTGCGGATCCGCTCGACCTGCTCCTCGATCACGTTCCCGGTCGTCCAGTCCGGCTCCAGCCCGGCTCCGCGGAGCAGGAAGTTGCTCAGCACCTGCTGGCCGAAGGTCGAGTGATGGACCTCGGGGTGCCACTGGAGGCCGAACAGCCGGCGGTCGTGGTCCTCGAACGCCGCGACCGGCGAGCCGGCGGACTGGGCGACGACCGTGAAGCCGTCCGGCGCCGCCTCGACGGCGTCGCCGTGGCTCATCCACACCGACTGCTGAGTGGGCAGGCCGTGCAGCAGCACGGACCGCCCGGGCGCGGTGTCCACCTGCGTGCCGCCGTACTCGCGCAGACCCGTGCGCGCGACCCGCCCGCCCAGTGCGCGGGCCATCGCCTGGAACCCGTAGCAGATGCCGAGCACCGGGACGCCGGCGTCGAAGATCCGCGGGTCGACCTCCGGCGCCCCCGGCTCGTAGACGCTGCTCGGCCCGCCGGAAAGGATCACCGCCCCCGGGTTGCGCTCGAGCATCTGGTCCACCGGCAGGTCGGCGGGGACGATCTCGGAGTAGACCCGGGCCTCGCGCACACGGCGGGCGATCAGCTGGGCGTACTGGGCGCCGAAGTCCACGACGAGCACCGGGCGGTGTGCCTGCTCCGCGAGGCGCTCAGCGGCGTCCCGGCCACCGGTCAGCAGCTCCGGCGGCCCGTCGGCCAGGAGTGCGTCGCTGGGGTCACCCGCCCGCCGGGCCGTGGCCGGGGTCTCCTCGTCGGGGAGGTGCGCCGTCCCGCCGATCGACGGCGGTGCGGCGCCAGGCTGGTTCACCGGTCGAGCCTATCGGCCGCCTCAGTGTGCGGCGTTGCACGCACCGCCGGTGCGCACGGTGTCACACCGTGCGCACCGGAAGAGCACGGTGTCACACCGTGCGCACCGAAGCGGGGGCTCCCTGGAGCAGGGGGCGAATGCGCGCTGTCACCCAGCGCTCGGCGACGAACGACATCCCCGGGACGGTCCCGGCGAGGACGACCAGCACCATCTTGGCGGTGTAGCGCCGCCTCGGGTGCCCCTCGGGGGACTCCCCGGGGGCCAGGTTCCGGGTGCGGAACCAGAGGTCCAGCGCGCAGACGACGTAGACGAGGTACAGGTAGCCGTGGGTGACCGGGATCCACACGTCCCCGTGCGGCAGCCAACGCCCCAGCCCGGGCTCCTCGGAGAACGGAACGTTCTCGGTCACCGACTGCACGTACTGCACGATCACATGCGCGGTCAGCAACAGCAGGAAGACGCCGGTGGCGTACGCCAGCACGCGGTAGCGGGTCAGGGCGGAGCGCATGACGCATCCTCGCTCATTCGTCGGTCATTCCTCGTTCACGGGGTGTTGATCGTCTCGGTCGGCCGGCCCTGCGGGGTCGCGGTGGCGGACCGGGTGCGCTCGAGGTGGTCGTCGCGCACCAGCCGCCACCACATGAACAGGCCGAAGCCGGCGAACAGCCACCACTGCACGGCGTAGGAGATGTTGCGCAGGGCCAGCCCGGCCTTGGGCGGCTGCACGGTCACCGGCGCCGGCACGGGCCCGGACGGCGTGGGCTGCTGCGACTGCAGCACGAGGTAACCGGTCAGCAACCGGTACGGCCACCGGTTGACCAGGTCGGTGACGTCGACCCGAGCGACCTGGCCGGCCGGGAGCCCGCTGGTCTGGCCCGGAGCCAGGTCCACCGGCGGCTCGGAGGGCTGGAGCACCCCCGTGACGCTCACGGGGACGGCGGCAGCGGGGGGCGCCGCAGCCGGGTCCGCCGGCCCGGCGACCCAGCCCCGGACAACCGGCACCGCCGAGCCGTCCGCCAGGCGGAGCGGCGTCAGCACCCACAGCCCGCTCCGGCCGTCCAGCGTGCGGCCGGCGACCAGGAGCTGGGCGCCGGGTTCCCACGTGCCCTGCGCCAAGACCCGCCGGCCCAGCGCCCTGGCCGGGAACGGCTGCCGTGCCG
>JBKPQU010000251.1:0-6286 GCA_046734255.1 Actinomycetota bacterium | reverse complement strand
GGCCAACGGCGGCCGCCTGCTCGCATGCCGGACGGCCGCGGACGGCACCGTGCGCGTGGCGGTCGCCGTTCCCCCGCACGGGCCGGCGACCCCCTGGGGACCAGCCGTGGGCAACGCCCGGGCTGGGCCCGCGCCGCCGGGTACCACCCCCGGTTCGTAACCTCGCCACGCGGCCGCGCGGGCCGTCCCGGATGCCATACGTGATTGACTGCACACCATCACAGCAGTGGGAGGGGTCGTGGAGCTCACCGTCGACAGCCGCCAGGAGGGCGCCCGCACCGTGGTCACCGTGCACGGCGAAATCGACGTGTACACCGCGCCCAGCCTGCGGGAACGGCTCAACGAACTGGTCGCCTCGGGCCACTACGACCTCGTGGTCGACATGGAGGGAGTGGACTTCCTCGACTCCACCGGCCTCGGTGTGCTGGTCGGTGGCCTCAAGCGCGCCCGCTCCCACGACGGCGCCCTGCGCCTGGTCTGCGCCCAGGAGAAGATCCTCAAGGTGTTCCGGATCACCGGGCTGACCAAGGTGTTCCCGATCCACGCCACCCTCGAAGAGGCCCTGGCCACCGACCCGGCGGAGCCGGGGGCCTCCGGCGGGGCGGGGGCCTGAGCCCAGGGCCAGCGCGGCGGCAGTCGGCAACCGGAGGCCGCATCGATGGCCGTAGTCGCGCTGCGCATCCCCCCGTCGGCGAGCCACGTGCGCACCGCCCGGCTCGTGGCCGTCGCGGTGGCCCGCCGGCTCGGCCTGGACGAGGTCCGGCTGGACGAGGTCCGACTGGCAGTCGGCGAGGTCTGCGCCCGCGCGGTGCGGCGCTGCCTGGCCTCCTCGGTCACCCTGCCGATCAGCGTGGTGATGGACGACGCCCCCGGCGAGTTGCGGATCACGGTCACCGACCACGCCGTCCGCCGCAGCAGTGGGCCGGACGAGGCCGTGGCCCTGGCCCTGGTCGGGGGACTGGCCGACACGGTGGAGGTGGAGGAGGGTCCGAGCGGCCCGGCCGGGGTTGTCCGAATGACCTGGCGCGTGCCGCAATCCGAGCGCTGACCTCGGCCGGAACGTCGCGGCGCAGCGGTCGGTCGCGCACCTCACACGCTGGGTGGTTTGGCCGCGCCCATCACGTTCCGTAGACTCCGCGGAGTTCCGGTGAGCGCTGGAGGCGCGCCTTGGCTCGTGCCCGTAGAGTCACCACCGGGTGATCCGCTGTATCCCACAGTGATCAGGGTCGGCGGGAGTCACGCACACGTCGAGGAGGACGGATGACGGGGTTCGGCTACGTCGCTGCCGCGGATGCGCAGGGGGTGACCCTGTCCGACAGCAACGTCAGGCTCGTGGGCGTTGTCGCCGCGATCGCCGTCATCGGTCTGATCTGTTCCTTCGCATTCCGCCGGCAGGTCCTGGCCTTCGACGAGGGCACCGACAACATGAAGCGGATCGCCACGGCGGTCCAGGAGGGCGCCTCGGCGTACCTCAACCGGCAGTTCCGCACGCTGGCGCTGTTCGTCGTGCTCGTCTTCGCCCTGCTGTTCCTGCTCCCCGGGGACGGCGGCGTCCGGGTCGGGCGCAGCCTGTTCTTCGTCGTCGGTGCGTTGTTCTCCGCCACAATCGGCTACCTCGGCATGTGGCTCGCCACCCGGGCCAACGTCCGGGTGGCGGCGGCCGCGCGGGATGCGGGCCGTGACGTCGGCATGAAGATCGCCTTCCGCACGGGTGGCGCCGTCGGGATGGCCACGGTCGGTCTCGGCCTGCTCGGCGCCTCGCTGGTCGTGCTGATCTACCGTGGAGACGCCCCCGGCGTGCTGGAGGGCTTCGGCTTCGGTGCGGCCCTGCTGGCGATGTTCATGAGGGTGGGCGGCGGGATCTTTACCAAGGCCGCCGACGTCGGCGCCGACCTGGTCGGCAAGGTCGAGCAGGGGATCCCCGAGGACGACCCGCGCAACGCCGCCACGATCGCCGACAACGTCGGCGACAACGTCGGCGACTGCGCCGGGATGGCGGCCGACCTCTTCGAGTCCTACGCGGTGACGTTGGTGGCCGCGCTGATCCTCGGCAAGGCCGCGTTCGGCGAGGAGGGCCTGATCTTCCCGCTGCTCGTGCCCGCGATCGGCGCCCTGACCGCCGTCCTGGGCGTCTTCGTCACCCGGCCGCGTCCCAACGAGAACGGGCTGAGGGCGATCAACCGCGGGTTCTACATCTCCGCCGCGGTCTCTGTGGTTCTGTGCGCGATCGCCGCCTTCGCCTACCTGCCGTCCTCGTTCACGGAGCTGTCCGGTCCGGATCCCTCGGTCTCAAGGCTGGACGGCGACCCGCGGCTGGTCGCGATCAGCGCGGTGATCCTGGGCATCGTGCTCGCCGGCGTGATCCTCTGGCTCACCGGCTACTTCACCGGCACCGACCGGCGCCCCACCAGGGACGTGGCCAAGACCGCGCTGACCGGGGCCGCCACCGTGGTGCTGTCCGGCGTCGGAGTCGGCCTGGAGTCCGCGGTCTACACCACGCTGATCATCGCTGCGGCCGTGTTCCTGGCGTTCCTGCTCGGCGGCGGCTCCACGGTCCTCGCCCTGTTCCTGATCGCGCTGGCCGGCTGCGGGCTGCTCACCACGGTCGGCGTCATCGTCGCGATGGACACGTTCGGGCCCGTGAGCGACAACGCCCAGGGGATCGCTGAGATGTCCGGCGACGTGCACGGTGACGGCGTCCAGGTGCTCACCGAGCTCGACGCCGTCGGCAACACCACCAAGGCGATCACCAAGGGGATCGCGATCGCCACCGCCGTCCTCGCGGCGACCGCACTGTTCGGCTCCTACACCGACGCGGTCGCCAGTGCGCTGGCCGATGCGGGCGCCTCTGCGGCCCGCCTCGGGCAGTCCTTCGACGTCCAGGTGGTCAGCCCCAACGTGCTGGTCGGCCTGATCATCGGCGCCTCCGTCGTGTTCCTGTTCTCGGGCCTGGCGATCAACGCGGTCGGGCGAGCCGCCGGCGCGGTGGTCTTCGAGGTGCGCCGTCAGTTCCGGGAGTTGCCCGGGATCATGGACGGCACGCAGACCCCGGAGTACGGCAAGGTCGTCGACATCTGCACCCGGGACGCCCAGCGCGAGCTGGCCACCCCCGGCCTGCTCGCCGCGATGACACCGATCGCCGTCGGGTTCGGCCTGGGCATCGGCCCCCTGGCCGGCTACCTGGCCGGCGCCATCGGTGCCGGCGCCCTGATGGCCGTGTTCCTGGCCAACTCCGGCGGCGCCTGGGACAACGCGAAGAAGATCGTCGAGGACGGCACCTACGGCGGCAAGGGCTCCGAGGCCCACGCCGCCACGGTGATCGGTGACACGGTCGGCGACCCGTTCAAGGACACCGCCGGCCCGTCGATCAACCCGCTGATCAAGGTGATGAACCTGGTGTCGGTGCTGATCGCACCGGCGATCGTCGCGCTGACCGTCGGCGACCACGCCTCGACGCCTCTTCGGCTGGGTATCGCTGCGGTCGCCGCGATCATCGTGGTCATCGCGGTCACGGTGTCCCGGCGTCGCCCGGTCGCGATCGCGGACGCCGACACGGAGTCCCGCGCCGACGCCAGGGGCCCCAAGGACCCCCAGCGGAGCGAGGAGGAGTCCTCAGCCTCGGTCTGAGGGCCTGCGCGCTGGGCGGCGCGGCCTAGGCGCGCGCCGCTGAGGGCCGGTGCGGCCGGGTCCAGGTGTCCAGGGCGTGCTTGACCACGGAGATGAGCGCCTGCTTCGACGACTCCCGCTCGCGTGCGTCGCAGACCACCACCGGGACGCCGCCCTCGAGCTGGAGCGCGTCCCGCACCTCCTCGGGACGGTGCCGGAGCAGCCCGTCGAAGGCGTTGATCGCGACGACGAAGGGGATGTCGCGTGCCTCGAAGAAGTCGATCGGGCCGAAACAGTCCTCGAGCCGGCGGGTGTCGACGAGGACGACCGCGCCGATCGCCCCCCGGACGAGGTCGTCCCACATGAACCAGAACCGGCTCTGACCGGGGCTGCCGAACAGGTACAGGACGAGGTCGGCGTCGATGCTGATCCGGCCGAAGTCCATCGCCACCGTCGTGGTGGTCTTATTCGGCGTCGCGCTCAGATCGTCCACACCCATGCTCGCGGTCGTCATCACCGCCTCGGTGCGCAGCGGCATGATCTCCGATACGGAGCCAACGAACGTCGTCTTTCCCGCGCCGAACCCCCCCGAGATGACGATCTTCGTCGAGCGGGTCGGCCGAACCTCCGGGACCGGGCGGTTGGCCCAGGCCTCGGTCGCCCGCGCGGCTCGGCTCTCAGAGCCGTTGGAGACCACTGAGCACCCTCCTCAGGAAAGCGGGGTCACGTTCGTCGCCGCGGCTGCCCGAGGTGCTCAGGACCTCGACCAACCCCAGGTCGACCATGTCAGCGATGATCACGCGTGCGACCCCCAGGGGGGTTTGCATCAGGGCAGCAATCTCGGCGACCGACACCGTCTGCTGGCACAGGTCGATCACCGCGGCGTGTTCGGGCGAGAGGAGCTGCCCGATCGCAGGATCGATGCCCTGGACCGTGGGGGTGACCAGGGCCTCGATCTCGAAGTTGTGCACCGGGCGCGTTCGCCCCCCGGTCCGCGCGTAGGGCCGGACCAGGGCCGACGGCGGAGTCTCGTCGTCGGGAAAGCTGTTCGTCGCGCTCACCGATGCGCCAGCTGACCGTCACTGTCCCGCGGGCCAGCTGGCCGCCGGCTGGCGCAGCGCCGGAGTCAGATGCTGACCGACGCGGTCCACGAGCAACGTCATCTCATAGCCGATCAGGCCGATGTCCGAAGTCGGCGCGGCGAGCACCGCCAGCCACGACCCGTCGGAGATGGCCATCAGCAGCAGGAAACCACCCTGCATCTCGACCACTGTCTGGACGACGGCGCCGGCCGAGAAGCACATCGCCGCGCCGTTGGTCAGGCTGCCGAGACCGGAGGCGACCGCCGAGAGCTGGTCGGCGCGGTCGCGCGGCAGACCCGCGGAACTGGCCATCAGAAGGCCATCGGCGGAGACCACCGCCGCGTGGGCCACGCCAGGAACACGCTGGGTGAAGCCGTCGACGAGCCACCCGATGTCCGCGGCGGCGCCGGTACCGGTACTCAACGCTCGCCTCCCTTCTCGGTCGACTTGGTGCCGGACTCGGAGTCGGTCGACTCCTGCCCGCTGGTGAACAGCGTGACACCGACCGGATCGAAGTTGCCGAACTCGTCCCCCACAGGTTCGGGACGGGAGCGGCGGGCCGAGGCCAGGCCGCGCTGATAGCTGCCCAACCGCCCGCGGATCGCCGCCGCGTCGCGGTTGCTGGCCCCCGCGCCGTGATCCGCGCCGGGCGGCGCGGCGGCCTCGGCGGAGGCGACGAGATTGGCACCGGGGCGGCGCAGGGGCAGGCCCACGTCGGTCCGTCCGGCGATCTCCGGCGCGGCGGCCGCCTGCGCGCTGGCTGCGAGCCAGCGCTGGTCGCCGAGGCTTCCCCAGCGGGTGCCGGCAGCGGCCGGTACGGGCTCCTCGACCCGCTGCGGCTGCTCGACCCGTTGCGGTTGCTCCCCACGCTGCGGCTGCTCGACCCGTTGCGGCTGCTCGACCCGTTGCGGTTGCTCCCCACGCTGCGGCTGCTCGACCCGTAGCGGTTGCTCCCCACGCTGCGGTTGCTCGACCCGTTGCGGCCGCTCGCCGTCCCGGATGTCGATCACCGAGACCTCTTCGCGGGCCACGGGCTCCGGCTCGGCGTCCCGGCGCGGAGGCTCCTGGATCTCCGGGCGCGCCGGCGCGGCGAACCACGCCGAGATCGAGTCGTAGATCGGCGTGGACCCGGTGCCCGGCTCCGGGGGCTGGCCGATCAGCGGAGCATTCGGGTCGGTATGCCGATAACCGGCCGACGCCGCCGCCCGGGCGGCTAGTTCGGTCGGCAGATCCTCGTCCCAGCCGGCGACCTCACCAGTGGTGGGCGGAGCGGCCGGCACCGAGAGATTCGACACGGGCTTGAGCTCTCCGGTCTGGGAGCCCAGCGGCGACATCGGGCCAGTCCGGGAGAACGGGCTGGCCGCCTGGTCGCCGTCCGCGGTGCCACCGTTGGCGGTGACCGGGGTGGCCGGTGTGGACGGCCAGCCGGTGGCGCTCGGCCGTCGGGCCCCGGTGGCCGGGGGGACCCTGGACGGCGGCTGGTCGACCGGGGTCTGCGGCGCGAAGAGGTCCTCGGCGGGCGCGGTGGAGGTGGCCTCCACCCCGTCGACCACGTCGGCCGTCCCGCCGCTCCGGTCTGCCGGGCCGCCCTTCTCGCC
>JBKPQU010000250.1:0-7080 GCA_046734255.1 Actinomycetota bacterium | reverse complement strand
GCGCCGCGCCGTCCGGCGGTCACCGGACGGCAGCGGCCGGACGGGGGACGGCGCCACGCACGGGCTCGGCGTGCCGCTCAGCGCGCCGAGCCGCCGCGGAGCACGTCCAGGCGGGCCCGGTACTCCGCCGCGTCGATCTCGCCCCGGGCATACCGCTCGCCCAGCACGGCCTCCGCGGAGGCGCCGGGACGTCCCCAAGGGCCCGCACCGCGGCGGCGGAGGACGAACCCGACGAAGAACCAGATCACCAGGATCCAGAACAGCGGGATCAGCGGGAAGAACAGGAACCATGGCCAGTGCGGTCCGGTCCAGTACACGTGCGGAGCAGCCAGCGCCGCCGTGATCAGCGAAGACATGGGGATCCTCTCGTTCGGGGCGGCCAGGGACGGCCACCGGGAACGAGCCTGCGTCCCCGGACGGGGCCTCGTCGTCCGCCGCCGGAAGGCTCTGCGGCTGCTTCCCGGGAAGCAGCGCCGCTACGCGGTCCAGCCGGGGCGGACCATCCCCGACTCGTACGCCGCGACCACGAGCTGGGCACGGT
Organism: Actinomycetota bacterium; assembly: GCA_046734255.1. Taxonomy (GTDB): domain Bacteria; phylum Actinomycetota; class Actinomycetes; order Actinomycetales; family Kineosporiaceae; genus JBKPQU01. Next base: position 6,539 of record JBKPQU010000250.1, on the reverse strand, counting down.
CCCGGGCCCCGACCTTGGTCATGATCCGGCTCACGTGGGTCTTCGCGGTCAGCGGCGAGACCACCAGACGGGCGGCGATCTCCTCGTTGGTCAGCCCAGCGGCGACCAGGGAGAGCACCTCGCGCTCCCGATCGGTCAGCCCGGCGAGGGAGGGCAGCGCCCGGCCCGGGTCCGGCTGGGCGGCGAAATGCTCGATCAGCCGGCGGGTCACACCGGGCGACAGCAACGCCTCCCCGCCGGCGACGGCGCGCACGGCCCGGACGAGGTCGGCCGGGTCCGTGTCCTTGACCAGGAAACCGGAGGCGCCGGAGCGGATCGCCTCGAAGACGTACTCGTCGAGCTCGAAGGTCGTGAGGATGACCACCCGGGTCTCGGCCAGCCCAGGGTCGGTGAGGATCCGCCGGGTGGCCGCCAGGCCGTCCGTCCCGGGCATCCGGATGTCCATGAGGACGACGTCGGGCCGGGTCCGCAGCGCCTCCCGGACCGCGGCCTCGCCGTCTCCCGCCTCGGCCACCACCTCGACGTCCGGCTCGGCCGCCAGCAGGGCCCGGAAGCCCGCCCGGACCAGGGCCTGGTCGTCGACCAGCAGGACGCGGATCACGAGGCACTCTCCGCCGGCGGTTCCGTCGATCCCAGCGGCAGCACGGCCCGGACCAGCCAGCCCGCACCCTCCGGGCCTGCGGCAAGGCGGCCGCCGAACGCCGCCACTCGCTCACGCATGCCCGGCAGCCCCTGCCCCGCCGGCCTGCCGTCGCCGCCGTCGACCGGATACGGCCTGGCCGGGCCCGGGTCGTGGACGGCAACGGTCAGGGCGCCGTCTTGGCGGTCCAGGCGCACCTCCGCCCGGGTAGCCATGGAATGCCGGGACACGTTGGTCAGAGCCTCCTGCACGATCCTGTACGCGGCCGCCTCGATCGGGGCGGGCAGGGTTCCCACATCGCCGTCCAGCCGCACGTCCAGACCCGCCTCCGACCAGCGTGCCGCGAGCTCGGGTAGCGCGCTCAGGCCGGGGGGCGGGTGCCGCGGTGCCCCTTCGCCCTCCGCCCGCAGCAGGCCGAGCGCCGACCGCAGCTCGCCCAGGGCCTCACCGCTGGCCTGCCGGATCGCCTCGAGGGCGGCCCGGGCCTCGGGCTCGGCCTGCTCGCCGCCGCGTTCCAGCAGGTGCAGCGCTACCCCGGCGCGCACGCGGATCAGCGAGATGTGGTGGGCAACGCCGTCATGCAGGTCCCGGGCGATCTGCAGCCGCTCCTCGCTGACCACCCGGCGGCGCTGCTCGCTGCCCGCCCGGGCCCACGCCGCGGCCCGCTCGCGCCGGGCGCGCACGACCTCGGCCAGCACGAGGACGACGACGATCCAGACGGCGACGGTCACCCCGTGCGTCCAGGGCAACGGGTAGCTGCCGAGCTGGGAGCCGAACAGCGTGGCCAGCCACCCGGCAGCGGCCACCGTCCAGGCCAGCACGCGGCGCCCGGAGAGCACGGTGAGGAACAGCGCGACGACGACGCTGAACACCACCGGCCCGAACGGGTAACCCCAGGCCAGGTAGGCGGCGGCCGCCGCGGTCGTCCCGACCACGCGCAGCACCGGACGTCGGCGCACGAGCAGGAACGCCGGGCCGGCGAGCAGCAGCAGCACCGCCAGAAGGTCGATCGGGCGTCGCTCCGGCTGCTGGTGCGCGGCTCCGAACGAGCCCAGCACCTGGATGGCCGCCAGGAACACCGCCAGCGGCCAGCGGCCGAACGCGACCCAGGGGGGCGCCCCCTGGCCCCAGGGTGGGCCGGGTCGGGCGTCCGGGCGCGCCTGGGCAGGCTCCTGCACTCCGTCACGCTAGCCGGGCACCCGTCGGCCGGGCGTGCTCCCGCGCGAGGCACCTCGCCTGCTACCCGGGGAGTACGCCGCTTCCTCACCAGACGCCGGTTTACTCACCGACTGCCCCCGCCGATCCGCGTGCACACGTTTGCCGGCGGCGTCTGCCAAGCAAAGCGGCGCTCAGTGAGCAACCGGGGTCAGAGCTGGGCGACGTCCGAGGCCTTGGCCTTGACCGCGGCGGCAGCCTCGCGCAGCCCGGCGAGCTCGGCGTCGGTCAGGTCGCGCTCCACCACACGCCGGACGCCGACCGCACCGATCTCCGCCTCGACCCCGAGGTACACGTCCTCGATGCCGTACTGGCCCTCCAGCCAGGCGCACACCGGCAGGACGGCACCGGAGTCCTCGGCGACCGCGCGGGCCATCCGGGCGGCGGCCGCGGAGGGGGCGTAGAAGGCGGACCCGGACTTCAGCAGCGCCACGACCTCGGCGCCACCGTTGCGGGTGCGCACCACCAGCTCCTCGATCGTGGCGGCGTCGAGCACCTCGGTCAGCGGCTTGCCGTCCACGGTGCACGCGCTCGGTACCGGGACCATCGTGTCGCCGTGCGAGCCGAGCGTCAGCGTCCGGACGGCGCCGACCTCGACGCCGAGCCGCTCGGCCACGAAGTATGAGAATCGGGCGGTGTCGAGCATCCCGGCCTGCCCCATCACGCGCGGCGCCGGGAAGCCGGTGACCAGGCGGGCCAGCGTGGTCATCTCGTCCAGCGGGTTGGACACCACGATCACGACCGCGTCGGGGGCGTGCCGCGCGATGTTCTCGCACACCCCGCGGACGATCTCGGCATTGGCACCGAGCAGGTCCATCCGGCTCATCCCGGGCTTGCGCGGCAGGCCGGCGGTGACGACGACGATGCCCGACCCGGCGATCGCCTCGTATCCGGCGCCGTCCGCGCCGGTGGTCTGCCCGACCACCTGGGTCTCGAAACCCTCGATCGGGCGGGACTGGTTGAGGTCCAGCGCCAGCCCCTCGGCCCACCCGTCACGGATGTCGGTGAGCACCACCTTCTCGAAGATGTCGTACTCGGCCAGACGCTGCGCCGTGGTCGAGCCGTAGTAGCCGGCACCGACGACCGCCACCGTTCCCTTGCGCGCCATTGCCCCGGGGTCTCCTCGGATCTCGTGCCCGCGGCTGCGCCCGGGGGTCCTCCCCCGCGGTCCCGGCCGCGACCGGTCAGTTATCGGCGAGTATCTGGCGAGGTTAGCGACTCCGCATGGTTGATGTCGGCGCGGTCCCGGCCGGAATGGCGGTCAGGCGCCGCCAGGCGCCATTTCCTCGGGCGTCGCCCGTCGGATCACGATCCGGGTCCAGGCGCCGAGGTAGAGCCGGTCGTCGTCGGCCAACTCGCGGCGGTTGCCGGGTTCGATCGGCGCGTCCGGCAGCGGATCACCGGTGGAGCCGACGAAGGTGCCGTTCGCCGACTGCAGGTCCTCCACCCACCACCGCTGGCCGTCCGTGGTCAGCTGCGCGTGCCGCCGGGAGACGCCGGTGTCGGCGCTGCAGTCCACGTCGGGGTGGATGTTCCGGCTGGCTGAGTGCCTGCCGATGAGCAGGCTGCGCCCTGCCAGCGGGACGATATCCGGCGGTCCCGCGGATGGGCAGGGTTCCTGGGCGCCCTGCAGCGCGTACCAGTCCGGGTCGACCCACAGCTCGGCCACCCACTCCGCCACGGCGCCCACCTCGGGTGCTGCCGCGGGGGCGGCCGGCACAGGTGCCGGTGCGGACGACGACGCGGGTGCCGCCGATGCGGGGGTCCCGGCCGCAGGGGTGTCCGGGGCGTCCGGCACGCCGTCGGGCGCCGCGTCCGGCACGGCGTCCGGCACGTCGGGCGGTGCCGGCATCGCGCCGGTGGTGAAGTCGTAGCCGCAGTCCTCGCAGAACAGTGCGCCGGCGGCGGACTCCTCCCCGCAGTTAGGGCACGTCCGCGGGGCCTCCGTCTCGGTGGCCGTGGCCGTCCCGCCGTCGGGCGCCGGGGCGTCCAGATCCAGCGCTCCACCACCACCGGCCGCTCCGGACGAACCGGCCGCACCCGCGGCGGAGGCCGCCGAGGCGGCGCCCGAGGAGGCGGCCGCGGCGGGCGCGGAGGCACCGATCGGCGCGCCGCAGATGTCGCAGTAGTCGGGGTCGCTCGAGGCGTGTCCCTCCGGGCAGGTGTAGGTCGTCATCGCCGCACCCTGGTCGTCTTGGTCGAGGAGACGTCGAGATCCATCTCGTCCAGCTTGTCCACCTCGCGCCGCAACCGCACAGTACCGGTGTCCGCGTCCTCGATCTCGACCACCTTCCGCAGCTTGGCGGTCACCTCGTCGTTCCCGCTCTCGGTCGCCAGCTGGACGGCGCGGCCGAGCTTCTGGGTGGCGGTCTCACCATCCCCGGCGGCCTTGGCGGCCAGCCCCTCCTGGATCACCTGGGCCAGCTCGGCCTGCCCGGTGTAGTGCGCCACCTCGGGGTTGATCCGGGTGGTGAGCTGCTCGTCGTCCGACCACATGGCCTTGATCAGCGCGTTGGCGACGACCTGGCTGCCGACGGCGAGCTGCAAACGGGCCGCGAGCTGCTCCGCGCCGACGGGCTTGGCCGACAGCCGGACGGCGATCTGGTAGTCGCGGGTCTCGTCCTTCCAGGCGCCGGTCGGGTAGGAGCCCGTCAGGGGGTTCACCTGGGTCCGCCGGGAGGTGAGGTCCTCCAGCGTCGGCGACACCTGCTTGACGAACAGCACCTGTGCGCCCTGCGGCGCCCACACGCGCAGCTCCACGTCCGCGACCCCACGGTCCATCGCCGCTCGCATCAGCGCCTCGAAGTCGGCGGCCAGCTGGCCGGGTTCGCGCAGCAGCTCCAGGCTGCCGAGCAGCTCTGTGGAGACCAGCCGCAGCTCGGCGACCTCCCAGTCCGAGCCCACCCCGCGGCAGTCGCACTGGAACCGGCCGCGGACGGCGCCGACCGCGGCCTCCAGCTCGGACCGGCTCTCGTGCTGGTTCTGCCCGTCGGTCAGCAGGATCGCGTGCCGCTGGGTCGCGCTCGGCGCCTCGTCGAACAGCTGGCCGGCCAGCCGGAGCCACGACCCGATCGCCGTCCCGCCGTTGGCCTCCATCATGCTGATCGCCGTCTTGGCCGCGGCCCGCGCACCGGGCTCCATCCGCACGATCGACATCTCGGCGTTGGGGAACGGGAACGCGCGGGTGGCCACCTCGGTGCCCGCGATGACCGCGAACCACGTGCCGTCGAGGATCTGGTCGACCGCGACGTCCGCGGCCCGCCGCGCCTCCGCGATCTTCCCGTAGCCCATCGAGCCCGACGTGTCGATGATGATGATCTCGGCCGCGTCGCCCGTGCCGGACCTGCCCGCGGAGCCCGATCCTTTGCAGGTCGTTCTGACCACGGCGTGCACGTCGGTCGCACCGTCGGCGAGGAACTCGTTCTGGAACACCTCGACCGTGAACTCGGCCATGCGCTGACTCCCTTCCGCTCAGCCGCCCGCTCCCGGCGCGGTGTCCTCCTCGGCGCCCGGCTCACCCTGCACCCGCGCCAGCGCCACGGTCACGTTGTCGTGCCCGCCCTGCTCATTGGCCCAGGACACGAGCGCTCCCGCGACCTCGGCCGGTTGCTCGCCGGTGGCCGCCACGGTGCTGGTCACCAGTTCGCGCAGCTCGGCCGCCGGCGAGCAGTAGTTCCACATCCCGTCGGAGCACACCAGCAGCCACCCCGGGCTGTCCAGCCTGATGCTCGCGCACGCCGGCTTGTCGTCCGGGTTGTCCGGGCCGAGCCATCGGGTGATCGCGTGTGCCTGCGGGGAGCTCTCCGCCTGCTCGCGGTCCATCCCCATCGCGATCCGGACGCCGGCCCACGAGTCGTCGACGGTCAGCTGCACCGCATCCCCGGCCTCCGGCAGCCAGTAGGCCCGGCTGTCCCCGAGCCAGCCGACCACGGCCAGGTCACCGTCGACCACTGCGGCGACGAAGGTGCACGAGGCCGGGCTGATCGCCGGAAAGTCCCCGGACGCGCCTCCTCCCTGCCGGTCGGTCGGGTGGTCGGCGACGTCGATCACCGCCTTGCCCGCCGCCTTCGCGGCCGCCCCGATCCGTTCCGTCCACGCCTGGATCCGCCCCTTCTCCTTCTCCTCCTCCTCCTCGGACGGCTGGGGGCCGTCCGGGGAGCGCGGCGCCGTCAGCACCTCGCGCGCGATTCGGGCCGCGGCCAGGCTCGCCGCGTCGGAGTCCCGCGCGGTGGAGACGCCGTCGCAGACCACGAGGACGGCGACTCCGCCGGGCTCCTCGTCGGCGGCCAGCGCCATCGCGTCCTCGTTGCGAAGGTGGCGAACCCCGCGGTCGCAGACGCCGCCCACCCAGGCCGACGGCTGCTCGACCCAGTGGTCGCGTTCCCGCACAGCGGGGGCGCCGCACATTTCGCAGTAGCCGTCCTCGGCGATCGTGCCGCCGCACTGCGCGCAGATTCGCGCCTTCGCGGCCGGCTCGGCAGCCGGCTCCGCGGCCGGTTCGGCCGGCTCGGCGCTCTCGTCGCCGGCACCGGGCAGCAGGATCGTGTGGGTGCGGTCCTCGCCGTCCACCTGCGGCGCCTCGGCCGCGGCCGCGGCGTCGAGCTCCGCGCCGCAGGCCTCGCAGAACCGCGCGCCCGGCACCGCCGGCTCACCGCAGGCCGGGCAGGTGCTCTCGACCTCCGGC
>JBKPQU010000249.1:0-4090 GCA_046734255.1 Actinomycetota bacterium | reverse complement strand
CCGTAGACCACCAGGTCGTCCGGACGCTCGGCGACCTCGGGGTCCAGGTTGTTCATCAGCATCCGCAGCGGTGCCTCGGTCTGCCAGGACCGTGCGGTCAGTTCCGTCCCCCGCGGGGCCCGGACCGGTCGTGGTCCGGGCCCCGCGGCCGTCGTGGAGCCGGATGTCATCCGCGATCACCCACCTGAGGTCATGCGAGCCCGTTCTGGGTCAGCCAGTTCTTGGCTACCGTCGCGGTGTCCGTCTTGTCCACCTCCACCTGCTTGACCAGACCCGCCAGCATGGGGGTGTCGAGCTTGGCCGAGACGGCGTTCAGCGCCGCGGTGACGGTCGGGTCCGCCTTCGACTTGGTGATCAGCGGAACCACGTTCTGCGCGGCGAACAGGTTCTTCGGGTCCTGCAGGACCACGAAGCCGTTCGCGGCGATCGCCGACTGCGTGGTGAAGAGGTCGACCGCAGCCACCTGCCCGCTCTTCAGCGCCTGCACCGACAGCGGGCCGGCGACGTCGAGCGGCTTGAACTCCTTGAAGTTCAGGCCGTAGATCTTCTTCAGCCCGGGCAGGCCGGTGGGGCGCTTCGGCCACTCCGGCGGACCGCCGAGCACCAGCTGCGGGGCCACCGGTGCCAGGTCGGCGATCGAGGTCAGGTGGTACTTGTCCGCGGTCTCCTTGGTGACGACGACGGCGTCCTTGTCCTCTGCGCTGGCCTTGTCCAGCACGGTGAGGTTCGCCGGCAACGCCTTCTGCAGGGCGGCGTAGACGTCGTCCGGTGAGACCGCCGTGGCGGACTTGTCGAAGTACTGCAGCAGCACCCCGGTGTACTCCGGCACCAGGTCGATCGAGCCGTCCTGGAGGGCGGGGATGTAGACCTCGCGGGCTCCGATGTTGAGCTTCGTCGACACCTTCACGCCCTTGGCCTGCAGCGCACCCGCGTAGATCTCCGCGAGCAGTGCGCTCTCGGGGAAGTTCGCCGACCCGATCGTGATGGTGCCGGCCGCGGCCGAGCCACCGGCCGAGGGTGTGGACGTGTCCAGCGGGCTCGAGCCCCCGCCGCAGCCGGCGAGCGCCACCACGCCGAGGGCGGCCGCCGCGGTGAGCAGACGGTTCTTCATGCTGGTCTCCTAGTCGAGGTTCGGACGTGGGACGTTCTGCCACCGGCCGCGGCTCATCCTGCGACCGGCTGTTCCTCAACGGATGGTTCGGCGCCCATCCTCGCCGCTGCGGCCACCGGCCCCGCAGCCGCCCCCTTGTAGCGCCCGGACAGCCCCCGGGAGACCGAGTAGCGCTGCACGATCGCGAGCAGCGCGTCGGCCAGCACGGCGAGGACGGCGACGAGGATGGCCCCGGCCGCCATCTCCGGGTAGTTGTGCTGGGCCAGGCCGTCGATGACGTACCGGCCGAAACCCCCCAGGGACACGTACGCCGCCACGGTCGCGGTCGCGATGACCTGCAGCGTGGCGCTGCGCGACCCGGAGAAGATCAGCGGCAGTGCGCAGGGGAACTCGACCTTTCTCAGGACCTGGCCGCCGGTCATCCCCATCCCCGCGGCGGCGTCCCTGGCCTGCGGGTCGACGTTCTGCACGCCCGCGTAGGCGTTGGTCAGGATCGGCGGGACGGCGAGCAGGACCAGCACCAGGAGGGCGGGGATCGTGAACGCCAGGTTGTTGTGGATCAGCGGTGCCAGCAGGAGCACGGCGAAGATCACCAGCCCCAGCGTGGGCAGCGCCCGGAGGGAGTTCGCGATCCCGGCGACCAGGAACGTCCCCCGGCCGGTATGCCCGATCAGCAGGCCGAGCGGCAGGCCGATCAGCAGGGCGATCGCGAGGGCGATCACTGAGTACTCGACGTGCTCGACCAGGCGGGCGGGCACACCGTTCGGGCCCTGCCAGTTCGCCGGGTCGGTGAACCACGCCACGACGCCCTGGATCATGCCGCCCCTCCCGTCGCGCGGCGCCACGGCGTCAGCAACCGGGCGATCCCGACCACCGTGGCGTCGAAGATCAGCGCCAGCACCACGCAGAGCACGATCCCGGCGATGATCGGTGTGTAGAAGTTCAGCTGGAAGCCGGTGGTGAACAGCTGCCCCAGCTCCGGGACGCCGATCACCGCCGCGACCGAGACCAGGCTCACGTTGGAGACCGCGGCGACCCGCATGCCCGCCGCGATCACGGGGACCGCCACCGGCAGCTCGACCCGCACCAGCAGGCCGAACTCGCCGTAGCCCATCGCCCGGGCGGCCTGCTCGACGTCCGGCGGCACCGAGGCCAGGCCGTCGGCGACCACCCGGACCAGCAGGGCGATCGTGTAGACCGACAGCGCGACCACGACGTTGATCGGGTCGAGGATGCGGGTGCCGAGGATTCCGGGCAGCAGCACGAAGAGCGCCAGCGACGGGATCGTGTACAGCAGCCCGGTCAGCGTGATCATCGGTGGGTAGGTGAAGCTGTGGCGGTTCGCCAGCCAGCCCAGCGGCAGCGCCGCCGCCAGGCCGATCACCAATGGCGCTCCGGCGAGCACCGCGTGGATCCCGAACCACTGGGCGATCTGGGAGGCGTTGTCCTGCAGCCAGGCCCAGTTCATGCCGGTGCCCTCGTGATCAGCTGCAGGATCCGGTCGGCGGTGATCGTCCCGCGCAGCCGGCCCTCGCCGTCCACGACGACGCCTCGCCCGGTGGGGGATGACAGGGCCGCGTCGAGCACGGCCCGCAGGGAGGCGCCCTCGGTCGCCAGGGTGCCGCCGAGGTGCAGCCGTTCGGGCGTCACGGTTTCGCCCGGCGCCGAGTCGGGGGACACCGGGTGCAGCCAGCCCTGCGGCCGCCCGGCGTCGTCCACCACCAGGACCCAGCCCTCGGACGACGCCGCCGCCGAGCGCGCGGTGGTCAGCGGCGCGCCCAGCGTCACCGTCGGCTCGTCGTCCAGCGGGAGCTCCGCCCCCGTCTGGAAGGCGAGCGCGCGGTACCCGCGGTCCCGGCCGACGAACTCCGCGACGAAGTCGTTCGCGGGCCGCCGCAGCAGCTCCGCCGGTGTGGCCAGCTGCCCCAGCCGGCCGCCGACCCGCAGCACGGCGACCTGGTCGCCGAGCTTCACCGCCTCGTCCAGGTCGTGGGTGACGAACACGATCGTCTTGCCGAGCTCGGCCTGCAGCCGGAGGAACTCGTCCTGCAGCTGGGCCCGGACGACCGGGTCGACCGCGCTGAACGGCTCGTCCATGAGCATCACCGGAGGGTCGGCCGCGAGCGCGCGGGCGACCCCGACGCGCTGCTGCTGGCCGCCGGACAGCTGCGCGGGGTACCGGCCGGCGAAGTGCTCGGGCAGCCCGACCCGCTCCAGCAGCTCCGTGGCGCGCGTCCGGGCCTTGCGCTTGTCCCAGCCGAGCAGGTACGGGACGGTGGCGATGTTGTCGAGCACGGTCCGGTGCGGGAACAGGCCGGCATGCTGGATGACGTAGCCGATCCCTCGGCGCAGCTCCACGACGCCCACGGTCGCGGTGTCCCGGTCGTCCAGGAAGATCTTGCCGGAGGTCGGCTCGATCATCCGGTTGATCATCCGCAGCGACGTCGTCTTGCCGCAGCCCGACGGCCCGACCAGCACGGTGATCTGCCCGGTCGGGGCGAGCAGCGACAGGTCGTCGACGGCTACGGTGCCGTCCGGGTACCGCTTGGTCACCGACTCGAACCGGATCACCCGGCCACCTCCTGGGTCCCGCCCTGTGGGCCGCCGGCGGCCCGGCCCCGGGACCAGCCTCCTGCCGCGGCATCGCTGCGACCAGTCGGGCCCCCCGGCGTGGTGGGTCGGCGTCGCGATCACCGGCGACGCCGCCGGTGGAGCCGATCGCGGTGACCGAGCGTGCCACAGTTTGCTCGGCACCGGGAAGGCAGGAAGGGACACCGTCACGTGGTTGTGATCGAGGGCCGGCGGCTGACCTGTGCCCAGGTCGCCGCGGTGGCCCGGGGGCGGGAGACGGTGGAGCTCGCGCCCGGCGTCCGCGATCGGGTGGCCGCCGCCCACGAGCGCGCCGTCGCGGCGACCGGGCGCCGCCAGGTCTACGGGCGGACGACCGGCGTGGGCGCCAACCGGGACGTGGCCGTGGCC
>JBKPQU010000248.1:0-7055 GCA_046734255.1 Actinomycetota bacterium | reverse complement strand
TTTCAGAGATCATCCGTCTGGAGTCTTATCAAGACATCGACATCGCCAAAATTGGGCTCGCCATATACGGCGTCAGCCTCCTGACCGAACTCGTGGTCATTGTTCGCATCTGGAAACGCCCGACACAACATGGCCTCTGGTGAGCGCCCACCAGCGTGATGCTCGGTCAACCCCAGCCCCGACAAAGTCGGTGTGCCTGTGGGACGGATGTGGCCTGTGTGGCTGGTTCCGGCCTGGTGGCGTGACACGGTTCATGACACGAAATGCCGTCGAACGGTGTGCTGAGAAGATCTCAGGAGGGCCGAGTTGAGGAAAAGTCGCAGGTGGAGGCCATAGTCGTAGGTGTCGGGGGTTCTTCTAATCCGCCGGTCGAAGGTTCGAATCCTTCCGGGCGCGCGCGGCGCTGGTGCGCGGACGTTGGTGCAGGTCGGCGGGCGTCCGGCCCCCGTCAGGTGTTCTGGCCGAGCAACTCCCCACGACGCGGCGAGCCTTCCGACCTACGAGCAGTGGACCAACGACTCCGTGCCGGGGCGCTGCCGGCTGAGAGCATGGAGGTGGTAACAGAGCCTGTAGGCGGTGGGGATCGGACCAAGCCAGGGAGTCGCCATGGCGACGACACGCGACCATGCCGAGGCGGCAAGGGCGGCGGAGTCTCGTCCCGTTCGGCAAGACGCCAGTCATCGTGCTCACCTGCGGTTCGACCAGGCGGAGCTGCGGGCCTCGGTGGATGGAATCCTCAACCGACATCCCGCCGTCGGTCTGGCGGTCGGGATCGTCCGACACGGGTCCCTCGAACTCTTCCACGGACAGGGGTTCGCGGACATCGCTTCGGGTACACCGATCGATGCGGACACGGTCTTCCGGATCGGCTCGATCACCAAGCCCTTCACGGCGATCGCCGTGATGCAGCTGCATGAACAGGGCTTCATCGACCTCGACGCCCCCGCCAACGACTACCTACGCGCCTACCAGCTGATCCCGGCGCAAGCCGGGTTAGGGCCCGCGACCGTGCGACATCTCCTGACCCACACGGCCGGGATCGCGGAGGTTCAGCATGTCCGGGACCTGTTCCACCCTGAAGCCGGCCCGTTCGAAGGCCGTCCTCCGATCCTCAACGTGAGCGCAGGCGAGCCCTTGCCGTCACTCGCCGAGTACTACCGCCGCGGTCTGCCGGTGGTCGCCGAGCCCGGCACGAGGTTCGCGTACTCGAATCACGGGTTCGCCACGCTCGGCCAGATCGTCGAGGAAGTGAGCGGGATCGCCCTCGAACGCTATTTCCGAGAGCGGATCTTCGAGCCGCTCGGCATGGCACACACCGACCTCCTCCGGTCGGACCGGGTCCGGTCTCGTCTGGCGACCGGCTACGCGCTCCGGCGCCACGGCGTGACGGCGGTCCCGGATCGGGACTGGATCGGCGCCGGATGCGGCGGGATCTACTCCAGCGCCCGCGACATGGCCCGATTCGCGGCGGCGCTGCTGGGCGGAGGCACCAACGAGCACGGCTCGATCCTCGATCCGGCAACGCTCTCGACAATGTGGGAGCCCCACCACCAGCCGGATGCTCGGGTGCCGGGTTGGGGGCTCGGTTTCACCCGCGGCGATGCGGGCGGGCATCGCATGGTCGGGCACGACGGGATCCTGCCGGGCTTCAACTCCGCGCTTCTGTTGGCTCCGGACGACGGCCTCGCCATCGTCGCCTTCACGAACGGGTCGCGCGGGGCATTCGTGTGGATGGAGACGGAGTTCAAGCGGCTGCTCCGCCACCTGCTCGATGCACCCGACGACGTCGTCCGCACCGACATCCCTCACCACCCCGAGATCTGGGACGAGCTCTGCGGTCGCTACTGGCCCCCTCCACGGATCTCGGATCTCCGGCAGCGCCTGGCGATCCCCGGCGGCTTCGAGGTATTCGTCCGCGGCGGGCGCCTGATGATCCGGGCACTGACTCCTATCGCCGCTCTCTACCGGGGCCTGCCGCTGTACCCCGACGACCAGGACGATCCGTACATCTTCCGGCTCGACCTCTCGGGCTTCGGGCAGGGGACCGTTCGCGTCGTGTTCGGCCGGGACGTCGCCGGCGACACGGCGGTCGTCCACGCAGATCTCGGTGGACAGCCTTTGACACTCGTTAGGCGACCCGCCGCAGGGTCGCGTGCGCCGTTGACCGCTGCGCTGGGCGCGCTGCTGGTCGCCGCCGCTGCGCGATCCGCCACGCGGCGTCATCGGCGGTCCAGGGAGTAGGGCATGAGCCCCGCAACAACCACCGAACTCTGGCGGATGAGCGCAACAGAGCTGGCCGAGGCGATCAGGACAGGGCAGGCGTCCAGCGTGGAGGTCGTTGAGGCCCACCTCCGGCGGATCGAGGCGGTCAACCCGTCGATCAACGCCGTCGTCATCGTCCTGGGCGACCAGGCACGGGCAGCGGCCAGGGCGGCTGACCGGGCGCTCGCAGCCGGCGACGACGTGCCACCGTTCCACGGTGTCCCCTTCACGATCAAGGACAACATCGACGTCGTTGGCACGCCGACCACCCAAGGATTCAAGGCGCTGGCGGAGGCGTATCCGAGTCGAGACGCTCCGATCGTCGAGCGGATGAAAGCTGCTGGGGCGATCCCCATCGGCCGGACGAACCTTCCCAGCGGCGCGATTCGCTGGCACTGCGAGAGCGAGCTGTGGGGGGCGACGATCAACCCGTGGGATCCGTCCCGAACAGCCGGCGCTTCCAGCGCGGGCGAGGCCGCGGCGATCGCGACCGGCATGAGCCCGCTGGGACTCGGGAGTGATGGCCTCGGGTCGCTCCGCCACCCCGCCCAGTGCTGCGGCATCGCCGCGCTGAAGCCGACGCTCGGGCGCGTCCCCCACGCGACCGCCATCGAGCCGGAGTTCGCGCCGATCGGTGTGCAACTGACCAGCGTCAACGGGCCCCTGGCGCGGCGGGTCAACGACCTCAGGAGAGCCTTCGAGGCGATCGCCGCACCCAGCTGGCGGGACCCGTGGACGGTGCCGGCACCGCTTCGGGGGCCGGAGCTCCGGAAGCCGGTCCGGGTGTCGCTCGTCGTGGATCCCGCAGGCCAGGGCACTGCCGAGCAGGTGCGGGAGGGCACCCGGAAGGCGGCGACGGCGCTCGCGGACGCGGGCTACGACGTCGAGGAGGTCGAGCCGCCGGCGATCGCGGTGGCCGCGAACGCACTGCTGATCATGCTCAGCACGCCCGGCATCCGGAGGGGGTGGCAGGAGTACATGTCATCCTTGGCCCCGGCTGACACCCGACGGGTCATGTCCGAGTTCTTCGAGGCGGCGGGAAACCCAGACTTCATGACGGCCGAGCAGAGCTTCCTGACCCGGCAGTCGGTGCTTCGAGCATGGGGCGAGTTTCAGACAGAGCACCCGCTGATCGTCGCGCCCATCTGCACCGACCCTCCCTTCGATGCAGGCACGGATCTGGGCGATGGCCGGGTGGCCGAGACCATCCGCACCATGCGCATGACCATGGCCGTCAACGCGCTCGGCCTGCCGGCCGTGGCACTTCCCGTGGGCATCGGCAACGGCCTTCCCCAGGCTGTGCAGGTGATCGGCCCGCGGTACCGGGAGGACGTGTGCCTCGATGCGGCCGCCGCGATCGAGGACCGGCTCGGCTCCATCACGCCGATCGATCCGAGGTAAGAACGATGAACGCGTCGGTCGACAGGCTCACCTCGCTCGACCGGCTGATGTTGGGGGCGAGCAAGCGTTGGCCGCAGGATATCGGCGCCCTGGCGATCCTCGAGGGGACGAGCCTTCTCGATCCGACCGGCGAACTGCGGATCGACCCGGTGCTGGAGGCGATCGCGTCGAGGCTGCACCTCGTTCCGCGGTTCCGGCAGGTCATCCACGTTCCACGACGAGGGCGTGGCGGACCACTCTGGATGGACGCCCCCCGATTCGATGTCCGCGACCACATCGTGATCCGTCCACTCCCGCCAAAGACCGACGAGCCGGGCCTCCTGGCGGTGGCCGAGGAGCTGCGAAGGGAGCGATTCGATGCGTCGCGTCCGCTGTGGCGGATGTGGTTCATGCCCGGACTGCCGAACGGTCGGGTCGCCCTGTTCGTGAAGCTCCACCACTCGATCGCGGACGGGATGGCCGCGATGAGGACGGTCGCGGCCCTTCTCGACGCCGACCGGGGTGCGCCTGTCACGCCGGCATTGCCGTGGACGCCCGCGCCCCCGCCGTCGGACCGTGAACTGCTCATCGACAACGTCCAGTGGCACCTCCGCGCGGTGGGGCACGCCGGATCGATACTCGTTCGGCCGGGCACGACGCTGCGGCACGCTCGCGAGGCCTGGCCCGCGATCCGCGAACTCCTCGCGGAAGAGCCCGCGAGCCGGACGAGCCTCGACCGGATGGTGGGTCCCGACCGCAGCCTCGCCGTGATCCGGGCCACCCTCGATGAGGTCAGGGCCGTCGCGCACCTGCACGGCGCGACCGTGAACGACGTCCTCCTCGCGCTCACCGCAGGCGGCCTACGGGCCGTCCTTCGCGGCCGTGGTGAGCCGGTGGAGGACATCACCGTGCGGACGTACGTGCCCGTCTCGTTGCGACAGCGGGTCGGCGGGCCGCAGCAGGGCAACCTGATCGCAGAGATGGCTGTCCCGCTTACGATGCGCGAATCCGACGCCGAGGACGAACTCCGCCGTATCGCCGCGGAGACCGCGACGAGGAAGGCGAGGACGCGCACCTCCCTCGGGACGCTCATCCGCGGCCGGTTCGCGAGGAAGGTCATGCTGTTCGCGGTGATGCGCCAGCGCGTCAACGTGACGACGGCGAGCATCCCCGGTCCGACGATGCCGCTCTACCTCTCCGGTGCGCGCGTGCTCGAGGTGTTCCCGGTGCTGCCCCTCATCGCCAACGAGCCTCTCGGCGTCGGCGCGCTGTCATACGCGGGAGCGTTGAACATTGGTGTCGTCGCCGACCGGGACGCGTATCCGGATCTGGACGTCTTCGTGGCCGGAGCGCGCGAGGAGCTGGTGACGCTCGGCGTATCGCCGCGTGGCACTCCGACGGTCAAGGAGGTGGGGGGTTGACAACGATCCCGGTACGAGACGCCCGCCTGTTCGTCGACGTCATCGGACGCGGCTATCCGCTCGTCCTGATGCACGGGGGCCCAGGAGCAGATCACTGGACCCTGCTGCCGTTCCGGCAGCAGTCGGACCGATTCACGTTGGTCTTCTACGACCATCGATGCAACGGGCGGTCCATGGGCGTTCCCGTCTCCTCGATGACCTGGGAGAACCTGACCGCTGATGCGGAAGCGCTGCGTGCGAGCCTCGGGTTCGACACGTGGGCCGTGCTCGGCCATTCGTTCGGGGGCAAGGTTGCCCTGGAGTACGCGCTTCGCTACCCGAACAGCCTGTCGCATCTCGTCCTGCTCGACACCGGCGGCGACAGTTGGTGGGAGCAGGAGAACGCGCCGGAGCTCCTGGCCAGGCGCGGATTCTCCCGCAGGAAGGTGGAGCTTGCGCGGCGCTGGTTCAACGGGCGGACCGCGCCCTGGGAGTTCTTCCCGACGCTGATGCGACTCGGCAGCGCCTATGACCCGCACACGAGCTGGTTCTCGGCGGCCCGCACGATGTTCGCGGAGCGTTATTCGAAGGCGAGGCCAGAGGCGCAGATCCTCGGCTTCGGCCAGCTCATGAAGGACTGGACCGTGATGGACCGCCTCGGCGAGATCAAGGTGCCGACGCTGGTGATGGCCGGGCGGGACGACTTCGTGTTCCCACCCGAGCACCAGGGTCAGCTCGCGGCCGGGATCCCCCGTGCACGACTCGAGATCATCGAGCGCGCCGGACACAACCCGCAGGACGAGCGGACTGCCGAAGTCATAAGGGCCGTCACGGACTTCATCCCGACAGACCTCGGAGTACCTGGTGAGGTTGCACGGTGACGTGAGTCACGCCGGCCACGGTGTCCGATAGTCGGCCCGGCATGACCTCCGATAGTCGGCCCGGCCCCGCGACCTCGGCGTCGGTCGCAGTGTCGTAGGACCGGACCAGCTCACCTGTGGCTGGGTTCGGACTGCGTACTCGGTCATGATGCTCCTCTGGACCAGATTCCGTTCCGTAATTCCGGCGGTTTGCCGCCTCACAAGTACGCTGCAGCGCCAGGTGCATTGCTTGAGCTCGATGTCAGCGCCGCAAGGAAGACCACCGTTGGCCGGTATGGCTCCATGGTCGGGCGGATGGCAGCGATGGCCTCGTTGCGAATCTCCGCTGCGCGTTCGGGTCCGATCTGGTCAAGCCAGCTAACGAAATGTGCTTGGCCGAAGCGGTAATCGACGAGCTGCTCGGGCTCGGTCACGCCCACGTCGACCGGCCTCTCGTCGACCACCACCTCGGCGAGGCCGGCGGCGTCGGCAGCATCAGCCATTGCCGATGCCGTCCCCAGCTGCCGAGCGGAGGTTGCTTTGAAATGGTCGTACCAGTCTGGCGCGTGCCAGCCGGCCTCACCGGCGACGGCATCGACGATGTCACGCGCGGCGCTGTGACTTGCGTTGCTGAACACACTGGCGAGCACCGCACCATGTGGTCGGGTGACTCGTATCAGCTCGGCAAGGCCGACGGCCGCGTCGGGGAGGTGGTTCAGGACGAAGGCGGCCACCGCATCGTCCACCGATCCGGTTGCCAGTGGTAGCGCGCAGATGTCGGCCACAGCGCATTGCCGACGGCTGGCGGGATGGTGCTTGAGCATGTCCCGCGACAGGTCAGTGGCCACTGGTCGTGCACCGCAACGGGCCAAGGCAGCGCTCGCCGCTCCAGTGCCGGCGCCGGCGTCCAGGACGGTTCGCCCGGCCAGAGGGTGTGGGCTGGTCGCGATGAGATGCTCGGCGAGAGGGGCGTAAACGATTTCTGCTCCACGTGCCCACCGCTGACCCGCCCGGGCGTAATGATCGACCGTCATTGGGCAAGCTCAGCCAGCCCCTGGCGGAGCAGTGCCCGGTCGACGGCCCGCTCCCACCACCGCAGTTCCTCCTCGTCGCCGAGCGCCTTCTCCCAGCCGAATTCGGCCATGATCGAGAT
>JBKPQU010000247.1:0-23117 GCA_046734255.1 Actinomycetota bacterium | reverse complement strand
ACAGGTGACAGACCGCCAGCGCCAACGCGTCGGCCGCGTCCGCCGGCTGCGGCGCCGCGGGCAGGGCGAGGATCTGCCGGACCATCGCCGCCACCTGCGCCTTGCCGGAGCGCCCGGATCCGGTGACCGCCGCCTTGACCTCGCTCGGGGTGTGCACCGCGACCGGGACTCCCCTGCGCGCGGCGGCCAGCACCGCCACCCCTGCCGCCTGGGCGGTGCCCATCACCGTTCGCACGTTGTGCTGGCTGAACACCCGCTCGACCGCCACGACATCCGGCTCGTGCGCGTCCAGCCACTCCTCCACGGCCTCGCCGATCCGCAGCAGCCGCAGGGCGAGGTCACCGTCGGCCGGTGTGCGCACCACGTCGACCGCGACCAGCCGCACCCGCCGGCCAGGGCGGCCCTCGACGACGCCCAGCCCGCACCTGGTCAGCCCGGGGTCGACACCGAGCACGCGCACGTCTCGACGATCGCAGACCACGGCGCCCGGCAGCCGACGACAGGCCGGGGGCAGGATGCCCGATCGCGACCGCCGAACGGCACGGCGAGGTCACTGCGCCGCGGCGAGCACCTCGTCGGAGACGTCGAAGTTCGTGTAGACGTTCTGGACGTCGTCGCTGTCCTCGAGCGCCTCGATCAGCCGGAAGATCTTGCGCGCGCCGTCGACGTCCAGCGGCACGCTGGTGCTCGGCACGAACTGCGCCTCGGCGGCGTCGTAGTCGATGCCCGCCTGCTGCAGGGCCGTCCGGACGCCGACCAGGTCGGTGGGCTCACTGATCACCTCGAACCCCTCGCCGAGGTCGTTGACCTCCTCGGCGCCGGCGTCCAGCACGGCCGTGAGCACGTCGTCCTCGCTCACCCCGGCGTCCTTGGGGACGACGACCACGCCCTTGCGGCTGAACAGGTACGACACGCTGCCCGGGTCGGCCATCGTCCCGCCGTGGCGGGTCATCGCCGTGCGCACCTCGGCGGCGGCGCGGTTGCGGTTGTCGGTGAGGCACTCGACCAGGAAGGCGACCCCGCTGGGGCCGTACCCCTCGTACATGATCGTCTGGTATTCGGCCCCGCCGGCCTCGGCGCCCGAGCCCCGCTTGACCGCGCGATCGATGTTCTCGTTCGGGACCGAGGCCTTCTTCGCCTTCTGGATCGCGTCGTAGAGCGTCGGGTTGCCCGCCGGGTCGCCGCCGCCGGTGCGCGCGGCCACCTCCACGTTCTTGATCAGTTTCGCGAAGAGCTTGCCCCGCCTGGCGTCGACGACGGCCTTCTTGTGCTTCGTGGTGGCCCATTTCGAATGGCCGGACATCGAGCTGCCTCCTCAGTGCTGCCGGAGCCGGGTCAGACCGCGGCACGCACGATGTCGACGAAGAGCTCGTGCACGCGGTGGTCCCCGGTGATCTCCGGGTGGAACGAGGTCGCCAGCAGATTTCCCTGCCGAACCGCCACGATCCTACCGTCGCCCGGTCCGCCGTCCGCCCGGGCGAGCACCTCGACCGCATCGCCGACGTCCTCCACCCAGGGTGCCCGGATGAAGACCGCGCGCAGCGGCGCGCCGGTCAGCCCGTCGAATCCCAGGTCCTCCTCGAAGGAGTCGACCTGGCGGCCGAACGCGTTCCGCCGCACGGTCATGTCGATGCCGCCGAGCGTCTGCTGCCCGTCGATGCCGTCCAGCAGGCGGTCGGCCAGCATGATCATCCCGGCGCAGGCCCCGAAGGCCGGCATCCCGGCCGCGATCCTGGTGACCAGCGGCTCGTGCAGGTCGAAGGCCCGGGTCAGCTTGTCCATCGTGGTGGACTCCCCGCCGGGCAGCACGATGGCGTCGACGGCATCCAGCTCGGCCGGCCGCCGCACGGGCCTGGCCGGCACGCCGCACTCGGCGAGCGCGTGCACGTGCTCGCGGACGTCGCCCTGCACCGCGAGGACACCCACGACCGGGGTGGTGGTCACGCTGATCAGCCTAGGGGCGCGCGCGGCGCCGCCCCGACGAGCGGTAGGGCCATGGGTCCCGCCGGAGTGGGACCCAGGTCCAGCAGGCTCCCAGCTGACATCCAGGCTTTTCCCGGGCGCGGTACAGCGTCGAACCGGACTGTGGTACTTACGGCCACGATGATGGGGAGACCGATTGACGACCACGTACCGCTGCACTCTCTGCGAGTTCACCGGCACCACCGAGGGCGAGCTGAACTGGCACAACGCGGCCGCCCACGGGACGTCGCCGGACGCCTGCACCGGGGAGGGGCGGGAAGAGCGGGAAGATCGGTAAACACCCGACGGTGCCGTGCGGCGGGATGCCGCAGACTGGCCCGATGCGCCTGGACGCGGACGCCGCCGGTCCGGTCGGCGTCGCCGGCCTGGCCGCCCGAGCCGCCGAGCTGGACGCCGCCGACCCCCTCGCCGGCGTGCGCTCGTCGTTCCTGCTGCCGCCCGGGCTCGTCTACCTCGACGGCAACTCCCTCGGCGCCCTGCCCGCCGCCGTCCCACCGGTGGTGGCCGAGGTGGTCGAGCTGCAGTGGGGCGTCGACCTCATCTCCTCCTGGGAGCGGCACGGCTGGTGGGACGCCCCGGACCGGGTCGGCGAGGCCGTCGGCCGGCTGGTCGGCAGCGCGCCGGGGCAGGTCCTGGTCGGTGACTCGACCTCGGTCAACCTGTTCAAGTGCTACCTGGCCGCCGCCCGCCTGCGCACCGGGCGCCGCGTGGTGGTCACCGACCCCGGGTCGTTCCCGACCGACCTCTACGTCCTGCACGACGCGGCGCGCGCGGCGGGGCTGGAGGTGGTCACCGCCCACCCCGAAACCGTCCCGGACGTGCTGCGGCAGCGGGGCGATCAGGTGCTGGCGGTCAGCCTCTCCCAGGTGGACTACCGCACCGGAGAGCTCTGGGACCTGCAGGAGCTGACCCGTGCCGCGCATCGTGCGGGGGCGCTGTCGATGTGGGACCTCTGCCACTCCGCCGGCGTCGTCGACGTCCGGCTGGACGCCGCCGGTGTGGACCTGGCGGTCGGCTGTACCTACAAGTACCTCAACGGCGGGCCGGGCGCGCCGGCGTTCGTGCACGTCGCCGCCCGCCACCACGACCGGCTGTCGAACCCGATCGGCGGCTGGGCCGGGCACGCGCACCCGTTCGCGATGAGTTCCGAGTACTCCCCCGCGCCCGGGGTCCGGCGGATGGCCACCGGCACCCCGGCGATCCTGTCGCTGCTCGCCCTCCAGGCCGCGCTGTCGGTCTACGACGGGCTGGACATGGCCGCGGTGCGGGCCAAGTCCCTGTCGCTGACCGGACTGTTCCTGGACTGCCTCGCCGCCCTGCTGCCCGGCGCCGAGGTGCTCACCCCGGCCCAGCCGTACCGGCGCGGCTCGCAGGTGTCGCTGCGCCACCCCCGCGCCGGCGAGGTGATCCGCGAGCTGGCCGCCCGCGGGGTGGTCGGTGACTACCGCGAGCCGGACGTCGTCCGGCTGGGCTTCTCCCCGCTGTACCTCGCCCACGCCCAGGTGGTGGACGCCGCCGTCGGCCTGGCCGACGTGATCGCCGACCTCCGGGCCTGAGTCGGGGCAGCCCTCGAGGCAGGCTTCGAGGCAGGCTTCGAGCGGCCCCTACCAGCCGCGGTCGGCGAGGCGGTGCGGCACGGGGATCTCGCCCGCGCTGATCCCCACCATCGCCTCGCCCAGCCCGCGGGAGACCTTGGCGATCACGTCCGGGTCGTCGTGGAAGGTCGTCGCCTTCACGATCGCCGCGGCCCGGGACGCCGGGTCACCGGACTTGAAGATCCCGGACCCGACGAACACGCCGTCGGCGCCCAGCTGCATCATCATCGCCGCGTCCGCGGGGGTGGCGATCCCGCCGGCGGTGAACAGGACGACGGGCAGCCGGCCGCCGGCCGCGACCTCGCGGACCAGCTCGAGCGGGGCCTGCAGTTCCTTGGCGGCGACGAACAGCTCGTCCTCGCGCATCGCCGACAGCCTGCGCAGTTCGGCGGTGATCGCGCGCATGTGGGTGACAGCGTTCGAGACGTCCCCGGTGCCCGCCTCGCCCTTCGACCGGATCATCGCGGCGCCCTCGGCGATCCTCCGCAGCGCCTCGCCCAGGTTGGTCGCGCCGCACACGAACGGGACGGTGAACGCCCACTTGTCGATGTGGTTGGTGTAGTCGGCCGGGGTGAGCACCTCGGACTCGTCGACGTAGTCCACGCCCAGGGACTGCAACACCCGAGCCTCGACGAAGTGCCCGATCCGGGCCTTGGCCATCACCGGGATCGACACGGCCCGGATGATGCCCTCGATCATGTCCGGGTCGCTCATCCGGGCGACCCCGCCCTGGGCGCGGATGTCGGCGGGCACCCGCTCCAGCGCCATCACCGCGACGGCCCCGGCGTCCTCGGCGATCTTGGCGTGCTCGGGCGTGACCACGTCCATGATCACGCCACCCTTGAGCATCTCGGCCATGCCGCGCTTGACCCGGGAGGTGCCGACCACCGGTCCGGCTGCGGACGGCGAGGGGGCCTGGTCGGGACGGGGAGTGCCGGAGTCGTCGGGGCGGGCGGGGGCGGGGGTGGACACGCTGACCTCACTGGTAGGAACGGGATGGGCGGGCGGGCCCGGCGGGCGCGCCTGCGGCCATCTTAGGCACCCGGGTCGCCCAGGCCCGCCGGAACGCTGTCGTCGATCTCGACCATCGGCGGCATCCCGGCCCGGCCGGCCAGGCGGGCCCAGCGGACCACCCGCTTGCGGCGCACCCGCTGCGCCGCGGCCACGGCGTCGTTGTAGAACCGGCGCGCCATCTGCACCCGGGCGCAGGCGCTGGCCAGCGTGTCGAGGAGGTCACCGGCCAGCGGGTCGGTGCGCAGGTGGGCGACGTGCTCCCGGTCGTCGAACGCGTTTCCCAGGGCCCGGGTCAGGTCGTTCTGCACCTCCTCGTCGACCACCGGGACGGCGGGGTCGACCCCGGTCGGGGTCTGGCCGCCGCTCGTGGGGGATCCGTCCAGCGCCTCGGAGGCCGCGGCGGCGAGCATGAGTCCGGTCGCCGGGTCGAGCACGGCGGTGGTCTCGAGCGCGGCGGCGGCCCGGCGGACCAGCTGGGTGTCCAGCGCCGCGGCCGCAGACTCCACCCGGTGGTGCTGCCGGTCCAGCCGGGCGGCCGAGTAGGACAGGTACCACCCGAGGATGAGCAGGACGGCGACCACCGTCACCGGCAACCAGCCGCCGAGACCCCCCATCGCCCGCTACCCCAGCCACCGGGAGAGCAGCCCGCGGGTCTGCGGGTCCTCGCCGACCCGCTCGGCACCCAACCGCACGGTCTCGTAGACGTCCAGCACCTGCCTCGCCACCCGGGACCAGTCGTAGCGATGCGCCGCCCGGGCGCCCGATGCGGACAGCGCCTCCCGCCGTCCCGGGTCGCCGAGCAGCCCGACCAGCGCTCGGGCGAGCGCCTCCGGGTCACCCGCGGGGAACACGATCCCCAGCTGCCCGTCCTCGAGCACCCGGCGGAAGGCCCCGAGGTCGCTGGCCACCACCGGGGCGCCGGCGGCCAGCGCCTCGACCAGCACGATCCCGAAGCTCTCCCCGCCGGTGTGCGGGGCGGCGTAGACGTCGACCGAGGCGAGCAGCGCCGCCTTGTCGACGTCGTCCAGCGGCCCGAGCAGCTCCACGGCACCCGCGTGCTCGCCGAGATCCGCCAGCATGTCGCCGTCCCCCCGGCCAAGCACGAGCACCCGCGCACCCGGGTAGCGGGCCAGCACCTGCGGCAACGCGGCGGCCAGCACGGGCATCCCCTTGCGCGGCTCGTCCAGCCGGCCGACGAAGCCGATGGTGGGCCGCTCCGCCGTCCCCTGCCACTCCGGGCGCGGTCGGGCCTCGGCGAACCGCTGGACGAAGATCCCGTTGGGGATGACGACGGCGTCGCCGCCGAAGTGCTCCACGAGCGTGCGGCGGGCGTCCTCTGAGACCGCGATCCGGGCCGAGATCTTCTCCAGGCTGGGCCGGACCACCGGGTAGGCCGCCTGCATCGCCCGCGACCGGAGGTTGGCCGTGTGGAACGTGGCCACCAGCGGCCCGGTGGCCGCCCACAGTGCGAGCAGCGAGAGCGAGGGGGTGATCGGCTCATGGATGTGCAGGACGTCGAAGTCGCCCTCGGCCAGCCAGCGACGCACCCGCGCCGCGCTGACCGGGCCGAAGCTGACCCGGGCGACCGAGCCGTTGTACTTCACCGGGACCGCCCTCCCGGCGGCCTCGACGTAGGACGGGACCGGGGTGTCATCCTCGGCCGGCGCCAGCACGCTGACCTTGTGCCCGGCCTCGATCAGGTGCTCGGCGAGGTCGCGGACGTGGAACTGGACGCCTCCCGGGACGTCGAAGGAGTAGGGGCAGACCAGCCCGACCCGGATCATCGGACGGCGACCGTGATCTCCGGCTCGACCAGGTCGGCGACGAAGACCCGCTGGAGCATGTGCCAGTCCACCGGGTGCTCCGCGATCCCCGACGCCAGCGCATCGGCACAGGCCTGGGTCATCGCCGCGATCTTCTCCGGGCGGCTCCCGTTCTCTGGCACGGGCACCTCGGGGTGGAACAGCACCACCGTGCCCCAGCGGGCCGGCGAGCCGGGGGGCAGCCGCTCGTAGTAGATCGAGACCGGGTGCAGGGCCGCGCCGGTGACGATGGCGAGGGCGGCCGGACCGGCGGCCATCCGGGCGACCTCGCCGAACATCGTGACCGGCACCCCGTTGGCACTCAGGTCCCGGTCGGCCAGCAGCGGGACGAAGCCGCCCTTGGTCAGCCGGCGGACCAGCGTCCCGAAGATCTCCCCGCCGCCGCTCAGCGGAAGGATCTCCATCCCCAGCCGCTCCCGGAAGTCCACGAACGCCTGGTAGAGCTCCTCCGGACGCAGCCGCTCGGCGACCGTGGTCACGCGGCTCAGGGCCAGCGTCGACCACGCCCCCGCGTGATCCCAGTTGCCCTGGTGGGCCAGCGCCATCACCACACCGCGCCCGGAGGCCAGCGTGGCCCGGATCGGTTCATCGCCCTCCGCGCGGCAGGTCGCCAGGATGCGCTCCGAGCTCCAGACGGGCAGCCGGAACGCGTCGCACCAGTACCGCATGTACGAGTGCATGCCTTTGCGGGACAGCGACTTCAGGGCCACCGCGCCGGCCGTGGGGACCACCCGGGCGAGGTTGGCCTCCAGCTGGCGAACCCCTCGCCCCTGGGACAGCCACGACAGCTGGGCCAGGGCGGAGAAGACCAGGTACGCCAGCCGCTCCGGCATCGTCCGGACCGCGCGCCACCCGAGCCGGTAGGCGAATGCGGTCAGCCGCTCACGCATCGGTCCGGCTCCTCTGCCCGTCGTTCCTCTGACCGTCGTCGCTGCCCCCGTCCGGGCCGGGGTGCAGGTCGCCGCCGACCGACTGCCGCCGGACGGCGACCATCCGCTGCCCCACCGTCACGAGGCTCGCGACGGCCAGCAGGACCAGCACGACGAACAGCACGACCTCCGGGAGGCCCAGGCCGACCAGCCCGGTGGTGAGCAGCGTGGCCACCAGCCGGTCCGCCCGCTCGGCGATCCCGACGTCGGCGCGCATGCCCAGGCCCTCGGCCCTGGCCCGGGCATAGGAGACCACCTGGCCGAGCACCAGGCAGGCCAGCGCAGCACCCGCGTACGCCGGCTTGCCGCCCTCCCCGGCGTAGTAGAGCACGAGGCCGCTGAACACCGCGGCGTCCCCGATCCGGTCCATCGTGGAGTCCAGGTATGCGCCCCACCTGGAGGATCCCCCGGTGATCCGTGCCATGATCCCGTCGACCGTGTCCGAGAACACGAACAACGCGATCACGACCGTCCCCCAGAAGAACTCGCCGCGGGGGTAGAAGGCGAGCGCGCCGACGCAGACCCCGAGCGTGCCGACGACCGTCACCGCGTCGGGGCCCACCCCGAGGCGCAGCAACGCGCGGGCGACCGGGGTCAGCAGCCGGGTGATCATTGCCCGGGCAATTCGGTTGAGCATGGCTTCCGCGCGTGGGAGGGGTTCGGGGCTCTGGCACTCTACCGACCCGGCCCGGATGGCCACGCCGGGTGAACGGCCACTTGCCCCGACGGTGACGGCAGGTAGAGGTTTGGTTCACAGCAGGCACGAGGAGGGCTCATGGCGTCCAACGGCAAGCCACACCCGGCCGGCGCGGCAGCAGGCGGCGGCGCCGGCCCGGAAAACATCCGCAACGTCGTGCTCGTCGGGCACGCGGCTGCGGGAAAGACCACGCTGGCCGAGGCGCTGCTGATGGCCACGGGTGCGATCACCCGGGTCGGGCGGGTCGAGGACGGCACCACCGTCTGCGACAGCGAGCCGATCGAGCACCGGGTGGGACGGTCGGTGTCATTGGCCGTGGCCTCCACCACCTTCCAGGGGGTGAAGATCAACCTGGTCGACACCCCCGGACACCCCGACTTCGTCGGTGAGGTCCGGGCAGGGCTGAGGGCGGCAGATGCCGCCCTTTTCGTCATCTCCGCCGTGGACGGCGTCGACGGCATCACCCGGATGCTGTGGGAGGAGTGCGCCGGCGTCGGGATGCCGCGCGCGGTCGTGGTCACCCACCTGGACCAGCAGCGCGGCGACTTCGCCGATGCGCTCGCCACCTGCCAGCAGGCCTTCGGGGACGGCGTGCAGCCGCTCTACCTGCCCCTGCTGGACCAGCACGAGGTGCCCTCGGCCCTCGTCGGCCTGCTCTCCCAGAAGGTCTTCGACTTCTCCTCCGGGACGCGCACCGAGCGCGACGCGGACGACGAGGTGCTCGCCACGATCGCCGACCAGCGCTCGGGCCTGATCGAGGGGATCATCCAGGAGTCCGAGGACGACACGCTGCTGGAGCGCTGGCTGGAGGGCGAGGAGGTCAGCTTCGACACCCTGGTGGCGGACCTCGAGACCGCGGTGTGCCAGGGGTCGTTCCACCCCGTGCTGCCGGTCCTGGCCACCGGGACCCTGGGGGTCGGCGAGCTGCTCGAGGTGATCGTCCGCGGTTTCCCCTCCCCGCCGGAACGCCCCTTGCCCACGGTGACCACTCCCGACGGGCAGCCCCGCGAGGCGATCACCTGCGACGCCGCCGGGCCGCTGGTGGCCGAGGTGGTCAAGACCACCTCCGACCCCTACGTGGGCCGGCTCAGCCTGGTCCGGATCTTCTCCGGCACGCTGACCCCCGACACCACCGTGCACGTCTCGGGGCACTTCGGCCGGTTCAGCGGCGACGACCGCGGCCACAACGAGCACGACGTCGACGAGCGCGTGGGCGCGGTCTCGACGCCGCTCGGCGCCACCCTGACCCCGATCCAGCACGGCCGTGCCGGCGACATCGTCGCGGTGGCCCGGCTCACCCGCGCGGAGACCGGCGACACGCTGTCCGACGTCGCCGTCCCGGCGCTGATGGAGCCCTGGGCCATGCCCGAGCCGCTGCTCCCTTCCGCGGTCACGGCCCGGACCAGCACCGACGAGGACAAGCTGTCGATGGGCCTGGCCCGCCTGGCGGCCGAGGACCCGACGTCCCGGGTGGAGATGAACCCGGACACCAAGCAGCTCGTCCTGTGGTCGATGGGCGAGGCGCACCTGGAGGTGCTGCTGGACCGGCTGCGCTCGCGGCAGTCCGTCGAGGTCGACATCGAGCCGGTCAAGGTTGCCCTCCGGGAGACTGTCCGGGGCCCGGCGACCGGTCACGGCCGGCACGTCAAGCAGTCCGGGGGCCACGGCCAGTACGCCGTGTGCGACATCCAGGTCGAGCCGCTGCCCCAGGGCAGCGGGTTCGAGTTCGTCGACAAGGTGGTCGGCGGCGCCGTCCCCCGCCAGTTCATCCCGAGCGTCGAGAAGGGCGTGCGGGCGCAGATGGACAAGGGGGTGGCCGCCGGGTACCCGATGGTCGACGTCCGGGTCACGCTGGTCGGCGGCAAGGCGCACAGCGTCGACTCCTCCGACGCCGCATTCCAGACCGCGGGCGCGCTGGCGCTGAAGGAGGCCTCCTCGACCGCGGGGGTGGCCATGCTCGAGCCGATCGACCTGGTCACGATCCTGATGGACGACGAGTACGTGGGCAGCGTGATGGGCGACCTGTCCTCCCGGCGCGGCCGGGTGACCGGCACGAACTCGCTCCGCGGGGGGCGGACGGAGGTCTCCGCCGAGGTCCCCGCGATCGAGCTCACCCGCTACGCCGTCGACCTGCGCAGCCTGGCGCACGGCACCGCGTCGTTCACCCGCCGGTACCTGCAGCACTCCCCCATGCCGCAGCACCAGGCGGAGAAGGTGCTCGCCGACGCCGGCTGACACCTCAGCCCCTGTGATCTTGCCGGCCTAAGGGGGCGCGCTGTCCACTGCCGAACCTCGCCGGTCGAATTGGCGTGACGAGGGAGCGGACAGGCCTGGAGGACACCCGTTCGACCGGCGAGGTTCGCTCAGGCGGGCCAGGCGGCGGCAAGCCGCGCCCGGGTGTCGCCGAGGAGTTCCGGCAGCGCCTTCGTGCGCGCCACGATCGGGAGGAAGTTCGCGTCACCGCCCCAGCGCGGGACGACGTGCTGGTGCAGGTGCGCGGCGATCCCGGCACCGGCCACGGCGCCGAGGTTGATCCCCAGGTTGAAGCCGTGCGGCCGGGCCACCTCGGTCAGCACCTTGATCGCCGTCTGGGTCAGCGACGAGACCTCGGCCACCTCGGCGTCCAGGAGATCCGTGTAGTCCGAGACGTGCCGATAGGGGCAGACCATCAGGTGGCCCGGGTTGTACGGGTAGAGGTTGAGCACGACGTACGCCAGGCGCCCGCGGGCGACCACCAGCCCGTCCTCGTCGGACAGCCCCGGCGCGCGGCAGAACGGGCACTGCGGGCCCGCGCCGCCGTCCTCGGGCTTGTCCTCACCGAGGAGGTAGACCATCCGGTGCGGGGTCCACAGGCGCTCGAAGCCGTCGGCCTCGCCGGCCAGCTGCCGCGCCGGCTCGGCCGTGCCTGGCTCGCCGTGCCGGTCGACCACGGGGCGATTCTAGGTGCCCCGGGGCCCCCGCCCTCAGACCTGGGCGCGGGTCCGGATCGCCTCCAGGATGCGGACGAGCGCCTGGTCGGTCGGCGCGCCGTTACCGGCCGGGCCTTCCCTACGGCAGTGCCTCGACCACGTCGCCCGGGGCGATCGCGCCCGCGGTCTCGACCTCGGCGTAGACCCCGAGGCAGTGCTGCGGCGTCCGGGCGATGTGCAGCACGCTCCGCCCGACCCGGATCCGCCGCCCGACCAGCCCCCGCTCGTCGCCGGTGTCCAGGTCGAGGACGAGGTTGGCCCGCGGCTCCTCCACGCTGCACGCGCAGTCCGCGACGGCGTGCTCGCCGCGGCGCGCGGCATCCACCGACTGCTGCGAGACCAGGTGGACCGGCGCCTCCAGCCGCCCGGCGTCCCGGGGCAGCGGCACGATCCGGACCGCGCGGCGCAGCAGCGCCGACAGCGCGGTGTCTGCCCGCTCTCCCCGCAACGACCCCGGCCCTCCGGTGATGTCGAGGACCGGCGCGCCGTCGATCGCCAGCAGCGCCGAGACCGTCCGGAGTTCGGGCGCCTCCTCGACGGTCACGGTCGCGCCGGTGACGGCGTCGACGACCGCGTACCACCGGTCGCCGATCGCCCCGGCGGCCTGCACCGTGATGCTCCCGGCCGGGGGCGCGGCGGCCGACTTCAGCGGGTAGACGTGCACGCTGGCGACCTGGCCGATCCGGCCCACCTGCGGCGGGGCCGGCCGGGCCTGCGGTTGGGGCTCCGGTTGGGGCTCCGGTTGCGGCTTCGGCTGCGGCTTCGGCTGCGGCTCCTGCGGCGTGGTCGGCCCGTCCGTCCGCCCGTTGACCTGCGGCTTCTCCTGCGGCTTCCGCTGGGGGCTCGGCGTGCGGGTCCGCGTCCCGCTCTGGGTGGTCTGTTTCGTGGTCTGTTTCGTCGTCTGTTTCGTGGTCCGTGTCGTGGTCCTCTGCCCCTTCGACTCCCCGTCGGCCTGTGGCTTCGGCTGCCGTCTCGGTTGCCCGTTGGACTGCCCGTCGCGCTGGGCGGGCCTGCGGGCGCGGCCGCCGCGCGTGCGGGGCGGCTTGGCGTCTCCCGTTGCCGTATATCCGGGCTCCTCGACGGCCGGCGCGGTCGGTTGAGCCCCTGGCGCCGTCTGCGCCTGGACCACCGAAGCCGCGCCGTCCATGCGCCCCAGCGTAGGCCGGGCGGTCGGAAGCGGCCTCACATCTCACCCATCCGTGACAAATCGCTGACGCACCGAAACCGTCCATGATCGCGCTGTAGTCACCGGCGGTGCGCGCCGAGATTAGGTGGGTCCGTTCGAGGATCCGCAATCCCCCGGAGGGGTGGATGTCAGTCACTCCGAACCGCAGCGTCGCGCTCTGGCATCGGTCCGTGCGGGTGAAGCTGCTGGGTCTGGTCGGGGTCGGCGTCGTGACCGCCGTCATCGCCAGCGGCGTCGGCCTGCTGGGTCTGTCCCACGTGGGTGCCAAGGCCGTGGCCCTGGACGACCACGGAGTGAAACCGCTGGCGGCCCTCGGGGCACTTCGCGACGGCGAGGGCGACAGCCGCTGGAACGTCTACTACTACGTCGCCGCCACCGACCACACCGAGGCTGTGGAGCGGATCCAGGTCAGCGACCGACAGGTCGGCGAGGCCGTGGAGGCCTACTTCGCCGCGCACGGCAGCCGCACCGACGCGCGCGCCCAGCTCATGGCGTCGTTCAGGGAGAAGTTCGACGTGTGGAAGCGGGTCCGGGACGGCGTCGTCCGCCGGGCGGCGGACGCCGGGAACAAGCCCGCTGCCTACAGCGCGATCATCGGCCCGCTGGCCGACGCCGACGACGCGATGGCCGAGCCGCTGGACAAGCTCTTCGACGACGAGGAGGTGGCCGCGGCCCGCACCGCGGCGGCGGTCTCGTCCGCGAACGCGCGGGTCCGGATGGAGCTGGCCGCGATCGTCACGCTCGGCCTGGCCCTGGCGATGGCGGCGTCCCTGTGGCTGACCGCAAAGATCCTCGCCCAGGTGAAGGTCGTCCAGCAGGCGCTGGCCCACCTGGCCCAGGGCGACCTGAGCTGGCGGGGCCCCGAGTCCTCTGACGGCGACGAGCTGGCCCAGATGGCCCACGCCGCCGGCGTGGCCACCAGCGCGATGCGCGACGTCGTCCAGCAGCTCGCGACCGGCGTCTCGACCCTGGACGCAGAGCTCGCCCGGCTCACCGACACCAGCGCGGGGATGACCGACGCGGCCGGGCAGGCACAGGCCGAGGCCGACGGTGCCTCCGACGCCGTGGCCCAGGTCAACGCCAATGTGCAGCGGGTGGCCTCGGGCACCGAGGAGATGACCGCCTCGATCCGGGAGATCGCGGTCACGGCGCAGGACGCCGCCAAGGTCGCCAGCTCCGCGGTGCAGACCGCGGCCGCCACCGACGAGCGGGTTCGCCGCCTCGGGGCGTCGTCCGCGGAGATCATGGCGATCGTCAAGGTGATCACCTCGATCGCCGAGCAGACCAACCTCCTCGCGCTGAACGCCACGATCGAGGCGGCGCGGGCCGGGCAGGCCGGCAAGGGCTTCGCGGTCGTCGCCGGCGAGGTCAAGGAGCTGGCGAACGAGACCGCCCGGGCCACCGACGACATCATCGGCCGGGTCCAGGCCATCCAGGCGGACACCGAGGACGTGGTGACCTCGATCGGGCAGATCCGCGAGATCATCGAGCGGATCAACCAGATGCAGTCCGGCGTGGCCAGCGCCGTCGAGCAGCAGTCCGCGACCACGCTGGAGATGAGCCGGAACGTCGGCATGGCCGCCGACGGGTCCGACCAGATCGCCAGGCGGGTCGAGGCGGCCGCCTCGGCCACCCGGGGCACCACCCAGGGACTGCAGGCCGCACAGGCCTCGGCCGACCAGCTCGCCGGGCTGTCCCGGGAGCTGACCCAGGCCGTCGCCCGGTTCCAGCTCTGACCCACTGGCTCTGACCCACTGGCGGCGCCGGGGGTTCGCGCCGGCCCTCCCGCCCGCCACACTGGGGGCGGCCGGAGGGAGGCGCGATGACCGGCACCGAGGAGCTGCTCGGCCTGTTCCCGCCGGGCACCACGCAGGACACGGACGGCATGCTCGTGATCGGCGGCTGCCGCCTGGACGACGTCGCCGCCAGCCACGGCACGCCGGTCATGGTGGTCGACGAGGGCGCGATCCGGCAGCGGGCCCGGGAGTACCGGGAGGAGCTGGCCGCCCGCTGGCCGGATGCCCAGGTCGCCTTCGCCTCCAAGGCCTTCCCGTGCACCGCGGTGCAGCGGCTGCTGGTCGCCGAAGGCATGTGGCTGGACGTGGCCGGCGGCGGTGAGATCCTCAGCGCGCTCGCCGCCGGCGCCGACCCGGCCACCCTCGTGCTGCACGGCAACGCCAAGACCACCGAGGAGATCCGGCTCGCGGTGCAGTCCGGGGTCGGCACGGTGGTGGTGGACAACCTCGACGACATCAACCGGCTGGAGGCGATCGTGCCGGCCGGCGGGCAGCAGGGCTGCCTCGTTCGCGTGATCCCCGGCGTGCAGGCCTCGACGCACGCCGCCCACGCCACCGGGCACGAGGGGTCGAAGTTCGGCCTCTCCCCCGCCGTCGCGCGACAGGCGATCGACCGGATCCGGGCCAGCGACCGACTGCGGCTCGACGGCCTGCACACCCACGTCGGGTCGCAGATCATGGTCGCTGCCGAGCTCGCCGCCGCCGTCGAGCCGCTGGCCGCGCTCGGCCAGTTCCCGGTCTACGACCTCGGCGGCGGCCTGGGCGCCCGGTACACCTACACGGACCACCCGCCGAGCGTCGGTGACTACCTCGACGCGCTGATCGGCGCCGCCCGGGCGAACCTGCCGCCGGACGCGCGGATCCTGATCGAACCCGGGCGCAGCCTGGTGGCTTCCGCCGCGGCCACCGTCTACACGGTGACCACGGTCAAGCCCGGCAGCACGACGTTCGTCGCGGTGGACGGCGGGATGGGCGACAACCTCGAGGTGGCCCTGGTCGGGCAGCGCTTCGAGGCGACGATCGCCGACCGGGTCGGCGGCGGGCAGCCGGTCAGCCTGGTCGGCCGGCACTGCGAGTCCGGTGACGTGCTCTGCGACTCCGTGCCGCTACGCGATCCGCGGGTGGGCGACCTGCTCGCGGTCCCGGTCACCGGCGCCTACTGCTTCACGATGTCGAACAACTACAACGGCGCCCGCAAGATCCCCGTCGTCTTCGCGCACGCCGGCGAGGCCCGCCTCGTCGTCCGCCGCGAGTCCTGGGAGGACCTGCTCAGCCGCGACGTCGAGGCCTGACCGGCGGCCGGCGGCCACCGCAAAACGAGTATCAGCCGAGGGCAGCCGACGCTCTTGATCGAGGACACCCTTTCTTCCTCGACGGGGAGTGGTCGCGATGGGACACGGCGACGCCGACGCAGGCCAACTGACGCCGAAATCGACGTTCTACGATCAGGGCCGGTTCGGGCGGCTGTTCCCGACGTTGCCTCCATTCGCGGCCGATACCCCACTGATCCGCGACGCCCTCACCGAGCTGGGAGCGCCCGGCGGCATCATGGACGCCGGTGACGACCTCTCGGATCCGATCACGCTGATCACGGATCCGGCGAAGAGCCTGCACAACCCGAACAACCCCACGATGACGGCGGGCTTCACCTTCCTCGGCCAGTTCGTCGACCACGACATGACCTTCGACCCCACGTCGAGCCTGGCGCGCCGGCAGGATCCCGAATCGATCCGGAACTTCCGTATCCCCGCGCTCGACCTCGACAGCGTCTACGGTGGCGGTCCCGGGGCGTCGCCGCATCTGTTCGACCAGACCGTCGACGGCGGCCGCACCAGCTTCCTGATCGAGGACATCCCCGGCTCGGCCGCAGTCTCGATCGACGGAAGCCCCCGACACGACGTCCCGCGCAACAACCAGGACGTCGCACTGCTCGGTGATCCTCGCAACGACGAGAACCTCATCGTGTCGCAGCTGCACCTGGCGCTCCTACGGTTCCACAACCAGGTGGTGCAGGACGTCGCCGCCGAGTTGGGACCGGGATACACACCGGACGAGATCTTCTCCGAGGCGCAGCGCACGGTGCGCTGGCACTACCAGTGGATCGTCGTCCACGAGTTCCTGCCCGCGACCGTGGGCCAGGACACGGTGGACGACGTGCTGGGGAACGGGCTGAGGTTCTACGCGTGGCGCAACGACCCCTTCATCCCGGTCGAGTTCTCGGTGGCTGCCTACCGCTTCGGGCACTCCCAGGTCCGGCCGAGCTACCGGGCTAACTTCGGCACCAGCGCCACCGATGCGACGCAGCAGTTCTTCGCGCTCATCTTCAAGCCGTCGGCCACCGACCCGGACGACCCGGACGACCTGCGCGGCGGTCACCGAGCGCCGCGCAGGTTCATCGACTGGCAGACCTTCTTCGACTTCGGGGACGGCCGGTCCAAGCCCAACAAGAGGATCGACACCGCGCTGTCCAGCGTCCTCTTCGATCTGCTCGGCCAGCCGCCGGGAAGCCCAGCCTCGCTCGCGACCCGCAACCTCCTGCGCAACCTGACGATGGGCGTTCCGTCCGGGCAGCGGGTGGCACGCGCGATGAAGATGCCCGAGTTGGCGCCGGCGGACCTGAAGGACCTCCAGCCGCTGCACCTCGACCGGCGAACGCCGCTGTGGTTCTACGTGCTCCGCGAGGCCGACGTCACCTCGGCCGGTGAGCACCTCGGCCCTGTCGGTGGACGGATCGTCGCGGAGGTCATCGTCGGCCTGCTTCGGGGAGACCGTCAGTCCTACCTACGGCAGGACCCCGACTGGACGCCGAGCTACGGCACGGCCGGCAACTTCACCATGGCCGACCTCCTCCGCACCGCAGGTGTCGTCGCCACCATCCCCTGAGGTTGCTCAGCGCGGGCCACCCTCCGACGTCGACCCGATCACCGGTTCGATCACCGACTCGATCGTCTCGGCCGCCGCGAGCACGTCGCCGTCGGCCAGCCGCGGCCCGATCACCTGCAGGGAGACCGGGAGGCCGTCGTCCCCGGCGCCCATCGGGATCGCGCACGCGGGCATGCCGGCGAGGTTGGCGTCGTAGAGCAGCGGCGCCCAGTCCAGCTCGGGGTACTCCACCGGAACGCCGCCGATCGTGGTGGGGTGTCCCTGCCCCAGCGGGAAGGCCTCGCAGCCGAGCGTCGCCGTGATCAGCGCCGTCGCGCCGGTACGGCGGAACAGGTCGGCATAGGCGCGGTGGATCCGCTCGCGGGCGAACTGGGCCCTGACGTAGGCCGGCATGCTCACGTGGCCCCCGGCGGCGATGAACTCCGCAGCCTCCGGCGTGAAGTCGTCCCGCCGGTCGGCGAGCACCTCGTGCTCGGCCACGTAGGCCTCGGCCAGCGCGATCGTGCTCCAGACCTCGATCGAGGAGGTCAGCCCCGGTGAGTCCGGGACCAGCTCGACCCCGGCGTCCGCCAGCCGGTCGACGGCGGCCTCGAAGGCGCGGCGCACGTCGTCGTCCAGCGGCGCGAACCCGAGGTCGGCGCTGACCGCCAGCCGCAGCGCGGACGGTGCGGGCGCCGGCCGGCCCAGCGGGTAGGCGATCACGCCGTGCCTGTCCCGGGGGTCGGGCCCGGCGATCGCCTCGAGCATGATCCGGGCGTCGGCCACCGAGCGGCTCAGCGGACCGACCGACACCAGCGTCTTCCACTCCGGTCCCGACGGCTCGTGCGGGACGACGCCGAACGTCGGCTTGAAGCCGACCACGCCGCAGAACGCCGCGGGGATGCGGATCGAACCGCCGCCGTCCCCGCCCAGCGACAGGGGCCCGCACCCGGCGGCCACCGCGGCGGCGGCACCGCCGGAGGACCCGCCGGAGGTGCGGGTCAGGTCGCGGGGGTTGGCGGTGGGCCCGAAGAGGTCGGACTCGGTGATCCCGAAGTAGCAGAACTCCGGGGTCGTCGTCCGGGCGAAGATCACCGCGCCGGCCCGCTCCAGCCGCTCGATCCCGCCCATCGTCTCGGTGGGCACGTGCCCGACCCGCGTGCGCGATCCCGACGTGCTCTCCAGGCCCGCCGTCCAGTGCGAGTCCTTGGTGGTCACCGGGATGCCGCACAGCGGTCCGCCCTCGCCCCGGGCCAGCGCGGCGTCCGACTCGCGCGCGGCGGCGCGCGCCTGCTCGTCCAGCCGGATCGTGAACGGGTTCACCGTGTCGGTGATCTCGTCGGCCCGTTCCAGCACCGCCTCCAGGGCCTCGGTCGCGGACAGGGCGCGGCGCCGCAGGTGGGCGGCGAGCTCCGCGGCCGACAGGGCGCAGACGTCCACCGGCCCTCCATGCTCGAGATCAGGTGCGACGACTGTACGGGGGCGCCCCGGCGCGAGGAACGGCACGTCCGTTTCGGGCACGTCCGTTTCAGGCACGGCGGGCGAGGCCATTGTGGGGGGAGGCGCCGGGACCTACGGTCCAGGCCATGCACTCCGTTGATGCCGTCACCGAGCAGATCATCCGGTCCGTGATCGCCCAGGCCGAGAACCGCGTGCGGCTGGACCCCGTTTCGCTGGACGGGCGCTCGCGCCCTCCGGAGGAGTTCGACCTGCTCACCGCCGGAGTGATCGGCGAGGGGCCACGCAACCCGGACGAGATCCTCGGCCTGTACGCCTCGCTTCTGGCGCCGTCGCTGATCTCCACCGACAGCCCGCGGTTCCTCGGCTTCATCCCGGCCGCGCCGACCAAGGCGTCGCTGCTGTTCGACATGCTCGTCTCCTCGGCCTCGATCCAGGGCATCTCGTGGCTGGAGGCCTCAGGCGCGATCCACGCGGAGAACCAGGTCCTGCGGGTGCTGGCCGACGCGGCGGGTCTGCCGGCCGAGGCCGGCGGGTGCTTCGTCTCGGGCGGCTCGGCGGGCAACCTGTCGGCGCTGGCCGTCGCCCGCGAGCGCGCCAAGCGGCAGCCGGATGCGCCGCCCGGCCGCCGCTGGCGGGTGGCGATCAGCGACGAGGCCCACTCCTCGGTGGTGAACACCCTCCGGCTGCTGGAGATGGACGCCCTCCTGGTGTCGGTGCCGGACCACCGGCTGACCGGCGAGGCCCTCCGAGCGGCGATCGAGCAGGACGCCGACCCCGGGTCGCTGGCCGCGGTGGTCGCCACCAGCGGGACGACGAACGCCGGGATCATCGACGATCTCGCGGGGGTCGCCGGCGTGGCCCGGGAGCTCGGCCTGTGGTTCCACGTCGACGGCGCCTACGGCGGGGCGGGGCTCTTCGCGCCGAGCGTCCGGGAGCGCTACGCGGGCATCGAGAACGCCGACTCCTTCGTCGTCGATCCGCACAAGTGGCTGTTCGCGCCGTTCGACTGCGCGGCGCTGATCTACCGCGACCCGGCACTGGCCCGGTCGGTGCACGCCCAGGACGCGTCGTACCTGGACGTCATCCACGGCGACGCCGACGGCGGGCGCGAGTGGAACCCCACCGACTACGCCCACCACCTCACCCGGCGGGCCCGCGGCCTGCCGCTGTGGTTCTCCCTTGCCGTGCACGGGATCCGGGCCTACCGGGAGGCGATCGAGCAGGCCCTGCGGCTGGCCCGGGAGGCGGCCGCGGAGATCCGGACCCGGCCCCACCTGGAGCTGATCCGCGAGCCCGACCTCGCGATCGTCCTGTTCCGCCGCACCGGCTGGGGGCCGGAGCAGTACGCCGACTGGGCCGACCGCCTGCTGGCCGATCAGGTCGCCTTCATCCCGCCCTCGTCGTGGGAGGGCGAGACCGTCGGCCGGTTCGCGTTCCTCCACCCCCGCACGCCGATGTCGCTGGTTCGGGAGGTGCTCGACCGGACGGCGTGACCGGCCTGGCGGGCTCGCAGGCTCAGCAGGCGACCCGGCGGGCGTCCAGGTCCAGGGACTTGCGGAGCGCGCTGAAGCCCATCCTGTTGGCCTGGGGGCAGAAGGCGGCCGGCGGCAGCCGGTACTCGACCTGCAGCACCGGCTTGCCCGCGCGCACGAACGGCATCAGCGCGGAGCATTCCCGGTAGTACGCGCACTCCTCGTCGAGGGCGAAGTCGAACCGGGGCTGCAGGGCCGCGGCCTGGTCGGTGTCGTTCTTCAGGCCGACCGCGAGGCCCTGCTCGTGCGCCAGCCGCGCCACCTCGGCGTTGAACCGCGTCTGGTCGGCGGCGGTGAGCGGGAAGCCGGTGCGGTTGGCGTAGGCGTCGATGTTGTCCGGCTCGACGCCGTCGAAGCCCTTCGCCCTGCAGGTCCGCATCCGGTCGGCGACCAGCGGCAGGACCAGGTCCAGCCGGCGGATGTCCAGCCATCGCTCGTCCGGCCAGCCGTCCACCGAGCGGCCGAGGATCACCTTCGGGTAGGCGCCGTGGTCGGGCCGGAACGGCTCGTAGGTACCGGCGTCCAGGTAGCAGATCGCCTTGCGGCCCATCGCGTGCAGCTGGTCCACCTGCGCCGCGGACGTCTCGAACAGGTCCACGTCGAACACCTGCGCGTCGACGCTGAGGTCCAGCGGCCCGGTCAGCTGCCACTGCCAGGACACCTTCGCCGGCGGCCTCCAGCGCGGGGGGTCGCTGCTCGCGGACGGCGTGGGCGAGCCGATCGAGGGGGCCGGTCGGTGGTCACCGGCGCAGCCCGCGAGCCCGACCACGGACCAGCCCAGGGCGGCGAGCATCGCCAGGACGCGCAGCGCCGCGCGCGGCCGCCTCATCGGACCCTCATCGACTCAGGGCGGACATCTCGGCCAGCGCCATCTGGCCGGTCAGCAGCGCCGGCACGTTGTCCCAGGGGTTGGCTCCCTGGGAGTGGGTGAGGAAGATCCCGCTCACACCCCGCCGGGCCGCCAGGTCCAGGCCGACCGGGATGATGTCCACCGGCACCGAATGGACAAGGTGGGCGAAGCGGCTCGGGGGGAACTGCGTGACCCACTCGGGAAGCGGCAGCGACCGGTAGTCCGACCACGGCCCCTCGAACGTGACCGTGAGGTTGGCGAGGTCGACGTAGCCGGGGTGCGGGTGGGCGCCGGGGTTGAGCGCGACGAAGCGCGCGCCCGCGCTGCGGGCGGCGAGCACGCACTGCGCGTAGTGGTCCAGGTCCGCCAGGCCGGGGCTGACCTGGTCCATGAAAACCCCGTCCACCCCGTAGCGGCTCAGCCAGGTCTCCACGTCGTCGATGATCTCCGACGGGGACCGGCGTCCGTAGTCGGTGTCCACGTACCCGACCATCCGCACCCCGGCCCCCCGCAGCGCCTGGATCACCGGCGGGTAGCAGGGGTCGAGCTCGGCGCCCGGCCCGTTGTGGACGTTGACGATCACCAGCCGGAGCCGGGGGGCCAGGCGGACCAGCTGCTGCCACAGCTTCGGCGCGACCGCCGGGTGGAAGTAGGCGGGCACGACGAGGCTCATCGACGCGGTCGGGACGGCGGTCACCTGTGTCGGATCACCTTTCCGTACTCGGCGCCCGCCGCCGGTAGCAGGGTGAGGAACAGCGTCAGGAACACGGCGAGGTGCAGGCCCGCCAGCGCGGACCCGCCGGGGCGCGCGATCGGCGCCCACCGGACGGCGACGTCAGCGGCCAGCGCGACCAGCGTGACCAGCAGCGCCGTCCGGTGCCGGCCCAGCGAGAGCAGGACGGTGTCGAGGAAGAACGCCAGGCCCAGAACGGCGTACCCGCAGGAGTCCAGCGCCAGCACCGGTCCGATCCGGACGCCCGAGGCCGCCGCCCCGGCCCCCAGGACTGCGGTGAGCACCCCCAGCGCGACCGCGTACCCGAGCAGCGTGCGCGCGAAGCCCGCCCGGGCCTTGCGCCGGAAGCGGTCGGCCGACGTCGTCCGCTCCAGCATCGACAACGCCCGGCTGCGCAGCCGGTGCACCAGCCAGTCGGCGATCCCCAGGCTGGTGCCCAGCGGGCCGATCGCCAGCCCGACCGTGGTCGCGCTCGCCCGGCCGTGGGTGAGGACGTCGATCACGGCGAAGGACAGCAGGCCGGCGTTCGCCGCGCCGTAGACCAGGTAGCTCAGGCACAGGCGCAGCTCGGCGCGCCCCAGCGCCTGCCGCAACCGGCGCCCGGTCGGGGCGTCGCGGCGGCGCAGCCTCGTGCCGGCGGCCACCACTGCCGCGGCCAGGGTGACCCCGAGCACGGCCAGCACCGCGGTCCCGCGCAGGTGGACCAGGCCGGCCAGTACGGCGCCGGAGACGAGCACGCCGGGGGCGAGCACGGCCAGCAGCAGCAGGTCGGCGCCCACCACGAGCAG
Source organism: Actinomycetota bacterium (assembly GCA_046734255.1). GTDB lineage: Bacteria > Actinomycetota > Actinomycetes > Actinomycetales > Kineosporiaceae > JBKPQU01. Next base: position 899 of record JBKPQU010000247.1, on the reverse strand, counting down.
CACGGTGGCCGCGAGCAGGTAGGTGATCTGACCACCGGCGAGCAGGCCGATCCCCGGACTCGGGCCGCCCCCGAGGCCCGTCACCGACGTCAGCACGGCCGGCAGCGCGGCCAGCAGGCCGGTCAGCACGCATCCCCCGAGCAGCGACGCCCGGAACAGCGTGCCCGCCGCCCGGGCCTCGCCCCGGCCGATCAGGACGTGCCCGGCCAGCGCGAGCGCCTGGCCGAGCGCGGAGCCGACCGCTGTGGCGGCGATCAGCAGCGCGACGTCCAGGCCCGCGTGCAGGCTGCGCAGCGCGAGGACGTACAGCAGGCCCGGCAGCGCGTACAGCAGCCCGCGCAGCAGGTGCCGGGCCACCGGGCGGCGCCAGGGATCCGGCCGGGTCCGGCTGTCCGCGGGACGTCGCGGGACCGTGTGGTACATCGCCTCGGCCAGCTCGAAGACGCTGGCGAAGCCGTAGGTCCGGCGGGCCTGCCGGTCGCTGACGCCGGCTGCCTCCAGGCCCGCGGCGATCTCCGCGTGGTCCGCCGCCTGGGTGCACAGGTCGTCGTGGGCGCGGGCCAGCACGGCCACGGGATGCGGGTTGCGCCGTTCGGGCCCGTCGGTCCGGGACGACGGCCGCCGCGGCCCGGCCTGGTTCGGGACCAGCCACGCCAGGCCATCGGTGAGCGCGCCGTCGTCCAGCGCGGTGGGGGCGCTCACGCCGGCTCCTCGCCGAGGCTCGTCGCCGCCGCGAGCCACGCACTCTGCTGATCGGTTCGCTCGCTTCGCTCGCTCACGCTGCATGCACCGGGCTGAGCCTGCGGACGACCGGGCCGCTGACCGCGGCGGAGGGGGCGGGACGCACGACCTGCCGGTACGTCTCGCCGAAGGTGGTGAGCATCCGCTCCAGCTGGAAC
>JBKPQU010000246.1:0-5439 GCA_046734255.1 Actinomycetota bacterium | reverse complement strand
GACCCGGGCCGCGCGCTCGGGGTCCGCGAGGTAGACCGAGAGCCCCTCGTCGTCCAGCTGCTTGAAGGAGAACGGCACGCTGATCACCCGGCCGTCGAACTCGGGGATCGCCACCTGCATGGCCGCGTCCAGCGGCGACATCCCGCCGTCGCTGCCCTCCCAGGTCGCGCGGGTCGTGGTGAGGCACGGCGCCTGGACCACCGGGACGTCGAGCGTGGCGAGCGCGCCGACGTCCCACGCGCCCTCGTCGCCACCGCCCGCGGCGTCCGCGGGCACGGTGCCGCCGGCGGCGAGCACGGTGACCACGAGCGCGTCGCAGCGCCGGAACAGCTGCATCAGCTCACCGTCGGCCGGCAGCCCGCGCAACGAGCCGCAGAAGATCGGCAGCGGGTTGCCGCCGGCGGTCCCGATCGCCGCGGCCAGGGCGTCGACGAACGCCGTGTTCCCGGCCAGCGCGTGCGCCCGGTAGAAGACGATGCCGACCGTCGGTCTGTCCGGGCCCCCCACCGGGTGACCGTGGATCCCGTGGATGCCGTGCGCGGGCGTGGGGGCCGGCGGCGCGAACCCCTCGCCGGTGAGCAGCACGGTGTCGGACAGGAAGCGCGCAAGCTGCCCCAGGTTGGCCGGCCCTCCCTCGACGAGGTAGGCCAGCGCCTGGGTGACCACCCCGGCCGGGACGGTCGAGCACGCCATCAGCTCGGCGTCCGGGGTGGCCTCGCCGCCCAGCGCGAGCGTCGGCACGCCCGAGGCGAGCACCGCGTCGAGTCCCTCCGGCCAGGCCTGGCGGCCGCCGAGGAGCCGGACGACCGCGATCCGGACACCGGCCAGCAGCCCGGGCACGTCGTTCGCACCGAGCCGCATCGGGTTGCCCAGCCGGTATTCGGCGCCGCTGGCGCGGGCGGCCAGCAGGTCCGTGTCGGCAGAGGACAGCAGCAGGACGCTCACGCCGGCTCCTCGCCAAGGCTCGTCGCCGCCGCGAGCGGCTCACTCTGCTGATCGGTTCGCTCGCTTCGCTCGCTCACGTGGGTGCTCCGGGGGGGACGAACGGCAGGCCCGGGGTGGGGCCCCGGCTGATCAGGCGGTCGAGCGCCGCGGTGTCGAGGTGGTCGGCGACCAGGTCGCCGAGGGCGTCCAGGCGCGCGGCGCGCAGCGCGGCGACATCCGTGCCGGGGGCCGGGACGAACTCCCGCCCGGCCGCCGACGCCACCTCGGCCAGGAAGGCCCGGCGGAAGCCGTCGCTGTCCAGCGTGCCGTGCCAGGCGGTCCCCCAGACGGCGCCGCGGCGGCAACCGCCGGGGAAGGGCTCGGTCCCCGGGTCGGCGTCGGTCTGCCCGTGGTGGATCTCGTACGCGGTCGTCACCGGCTGCCCGTACGCGCTGCCGGTCGGGCGCCCGACGGTCTTGGCCGCGGTGAACCGCACGTCCGCCGGCAGCAGCGCCAGCCCGGCGACCGTGCCCACCCCCGACTCGACCTCGTCGGTGATCGTGCGGGCGAGCATCTGGTAGCCGCCGCAGATGCCCAGCACCGGTTGCCGCCGGTCTGCGCGGGCGGCCAGCACCTCGCCGATCCCGTTGCGCCGCAGCCAGTCCAGATCCGCCACCGTGGCGCGTGAGCCGGGGACGACCGCGAGGTCGGCGTCCAGCACCTCGGCGGGCGCGTCCGTCCAGCGCACCACCACCCCGGGCTCGCAGGACAGCGCGTCCAGGTCGGTGGCGTTGCTCGTCCGGGGCAGCCGGACGGCGGCCACCCGCAGCGTCTGGCTGCCGCGCGGCGGCCCGGCGGAGGGCAGCGGCGCCTCCAGGGCGAGGGAGTCCTCGGCGTCGTAGGCCAGCCCTTCCCGCCAGGGGACGACGCCGAGCGTGGGCCGGCCGGTCAGCCGGCCCAGCATCTCGATCCCCGGGTCGAGCACCCGCCGGTCGCCGCGGAACCGGTTGACGACGAACCCCGACACCAGCGACTGGTCCCGCGGCGACAGCAGCGCCAGCGTGCCGAACAGCGAGGCGAACACGCCGCCGCGGTCGATGTCACCGACGACGACGACCGGCATACCGCGGGCATCGGCCAGGCCCAGGTTCGCCAGGTCGTCGGCCCGGAGGTTGATCTCGGCCGCGCTCCCCGCGCCCTCGCAGACCACCACGTCGAACCGGGAGCGCAGGTCGTCGTAGGCGCCCAGCACGGCCTCGCGCAGCACCGGACGCAGGCCGGCGTACGACGTCGCGGTCACCTCGGTCAGCGGGCGGCCCATGACGACCACGTGGCTGCGCCGCTCGCCGCCGGGCTTGAGCAGCACCGGGTTCATCGCGGCCTCCGGCTCGAGGCCGCACGCCGCCGCCTGCACGCCCTGCGCCCGGCCGATCTCCCCGCCGTCGGCGGTCACCACGCAGTTGTTGCTCATGTTCTGCGCCTTGAACGGCGCGACCTTCACCCCCCGGCGGTGCAGCCACCGGCACACGCCGGCGGCCAGCACGCTCTTCCCGGCGTCCGACGACGCGCCCGCGACCAGCAGCGACCCCGCCTCCGGAGCGCCGCCGGCCGTCCGCCCGGCCCTCATCAGCGGCGTCGTCAGGGTGCGGCGGCCGCGACCGGCGCCTCGGCAGCCAGGCGTTCCCGCCGAAGAGCGCGGTCGGTCAGCGCACCGAAGAGCAGGCCCAGGCTCGTCCACAGCACGGCCTGGGTGCCGAGCGAGGCCACCCGGAACTGCCACAGCACATCGGCCGGGAAGCCGGCGGGCACCTCGTCCACCGTCGGCATGAGGTAGCCCGCGATTCCCACGGCGACGACGAACGCGGCGACCGCGGCGATCGACGCGTTCCACCGGCCCAGCCGGGGCACGAGCATCCGGCCGAGGCTGATCATGCCGATCGCCAGCAGCAGGCTGATCACCAGCATCGTGAAGTACAGGCCGGAGCGGTGCCCGATCGTGTCGGGGTGACCGACCGCGGGCGGGTTCGCGGGGTACTTCATGAACGGCACGAACACCACGGCGCCGTACCCGATCAGGGCGACCAGGCCGGCGGTGGTGCGGGCACCGAAGGCGCTGATCCGGCCGGCGACGACGGCGTAGGCGATGGCGAAGAAACCGCCGATCGCCGTGCCGTAGACCACGACGGCGACGCCGAGGCCGAGCGTGGACTGGATCTGGCGACTGACCACCGCGGGGCCCTCGATGATGCCCGCGGCCTCCAGCTTGGCGGACTCCACGGCGATCGCGGCGGACACCGGGGGCTCGCCGAAGACCTTCGCAAAGATCAACGCCAGGACGCCGGCGATCGCGCCGACCACCATCCCCCGGACCAGAAGAGTTCTGGCCATGATCAGATCCCCGGCTAGTGGCAGGGGAAGCCGAGCAGGTGCCGGCCGTCGTGCACGAACTCGTGCACCCAGGTGCCGGAGAGCATCGAGGTGGCTCCCTGCTCGGCACCGACCAGGTAGTACAGGACGAACAGCACAGCACCGACGAACAGTGCCCACGGGAGGATCTCCCGCAGGGGGACGACCGGCAGCGGGGTCGCGGTCGAGACGGGCTGGGCTGGTGCTTGGGCCACGATCAGAACCTCCTCGGGATAGACGCGTCCCGTAGGGATTTCCATGACAGTCGAGGGTCTGGCTCCGCACAGCACGTCTTCCGGGACGTGCGTCCGGTTACAGTGGCGCGACCGCGCCGGACTCTCACCGGCTTCCTCGCAACATCATGGCTGGGCACGTGCAACGTATGGCCCTGCCCCGCCGGTGTCAATCAGCCGTCGATCGGAGCGGACAGAGGACGGACAGAGGACAGGAGATGGCCAGTCGACAGGCGGCAGGCGGGCGGGCCGAGGCATGAGCCCGCGCCTCGTCCTGGTCTGTCACGGGTCCACCGAGGCGACGCGCCGGGCGGCCTTCCCGACCGACGAGCCGCTGGACGACCGGCCCGTCCTCGGCCCCTCGTCGTTCGGACGCCGGTTCGAGGCCCGGTGCGGCTCGGCGCTGCGCTGCCGGCAGACCGCCGAGGCGTTCGGCCTCGACGCGGTGGTCGTCGATCCGATGCTGGACGACTGGGACGTGGGGCGGTGGCGCGGCCGGACGCTCGCCGAGATCCAGGCGGCCGACCCGGACGGTGTGGTGGCGTGGTTCACCGACCCGGAGGCCGCCCCGCACGGCGGCGAGCCGATGAGCGCGCTGCTGGCCCGGGTCGGGACGTGGCTGGACGGTCGCGCGGCCGACGTGGACCACACCCGGAACACGGTGGCGGTCACGCATCCGGCGGTGATCCGTGCCGCGATCGTCCAGGCACTCCGGGCGACGCCGGAGTCCTTCTGGCGGGTCGACGTCGCCCCGCTGAGCCAGGTGCGCCTGTCCGGGGGCGGCGGTCGCTGGACGCTGACCTCGCTGGTGAGCGGCGGCTGAGCCTGGTTGCCCGCCGTTGCCGGCGGTCAGCAAGACAAGACAAAACCGCCCCGGCAAAGCGGGCTGGAGGCGCCATTGTCCGCGCCGCTGCCTGCCTGGACAGTGGACGCAGGCTGCGTCGCCACCGAGGGCGCAGCGTACTGGCATGCGCGGAACGGCCGCCGAGGCGAACTCGGCCAGGGCAGGGCGAGGCCCGGCCGGCCCGCTCATCGCCACGACGGCGGCCATCCTCGCCACAAGGAGCGCCCGGCATGACGGATGAGCAGATCACGGTCGAGGCGGAACCCTACGAGTACGTCTTCGATCCACGGCACACGGCGCTGCTGGTGATCGACATGCAGCGCGACTTCGTCCAGCCCGGCGGGTTCGGGGAGCAGCTCGGCAACGACGTCTCCCGGCTGCGCCGGGTGATCGAGCCTCTGCGGGCGGTCCTCGACCGGATGCGCCAGGACGGGTACCTGGTCATCCACACCAGGGAGGGCCACCGGCCCGACCTGGCGGACTGCCCGCCGACCAAGCTGGCCCGCGGCCGGCTGCCCTGCGGGATCGGCGACGTCGGCCCGATGGGCCGGATCCTCGTCCAGGGCTCCTACGGGCACGACATCATCGACGAGCTGAAGCCCGCGCCCGGTGAGCCGGTGCTGGACAAACCCGGCAAGGGCGCCTTCTTCGCCACCGATCTCGACCTCATCCTGCACAACCGCGAGATCACCAGCCTGGTGGTGACCGGGGTGACCACCGAGGTCTGCGTGGCCACCACGGTGCGGGAGGCGAACGACCGCGGCTACGAGTGCCTGGTCCTCGAGGACTGCGTGGGCTCCTACTTCCCCGAGTTCCACGAGGCCTCGCTCAAGATGATCAAGGCACAGGGAGGCATCTTCGGCTGGGTGACCAGCGCCGACAACCTGCTGTCCGCGCTCGAGCGGGCAGCTGTTCCGGGAAGGTAGGGGGCAGATGACCCAGCAGACCGAAAATGCGGCCCCGGTGAAGATTCAGCTGTGGGTGCGCGGTGACCTGAACGCCCTGTTCGGGTTGGGCACGAACGTCATGCTC
>JBKPQU010000245.1:0-8844 GCA_046734255.1 Actinomycetota bacterium | reverse complement strand
GCTCGGGGGCGCCCTTGGCCGCCCACTGCGCGACGATCGGGTCGAGGATCTGCCAGGAGAGCTCGACCTCCTGGTGCCGCGGGAACAGCGGCGGGTCGCCGAGCAGGACGTCGAGGATCAGGCGCTCGTACGCCTCCGGGCTCGACTCGGTGAACGCGTGCCCGTAGCCGAAGTCCATCGTGACGTCGCGGACCTCGAACGTCGGGCCCGGCACCTTCGAGCCGAACCGGATCGTGATGCCCTCGTCCGGCTGCACCCGGATGACGATCGCGTTCTTGCCGAGCTCCTCGGTGGCGGTGTGCTCGAACGGCAGGTGCGGGGCGCGCTTGAACACCACCGCGATCTCCGTGACCCGGCGGCCGAGCCGCTTGCCGGTCCGCAGGTAGAACGGCACGCCGGCCCAGCGCCGCGTGTCGATGTCGAGCCGGATCGCGGCGAACGTCTCGGTGGTCGACCTCGGCGAGATTCCCTCCTCCTGCAGGTAGCCGACCACCTTCTGGCCGCCCTGCCAGCCGGCCGCGTACTGCCCCCGGGCGGTGTGCTTGCCGAGGTCGCGGGGCAGCCGGACTGCGGACAGCGCCTTCTCCTTCTCGGCCCGCAGCTCCCGGGCGTCGAACGAGACCGGCTCCTCCATCGCGGTCAGCGCGAGCAGCTGCAGCAGGTGGTTCTGGATGACGTCGCGCGCGGCCCCGATCCCGTCGTAGTAGCCCGCGCGGCCGCCGATGCCGATGTCCTCGGCCATCGTGATCTGCACGTGGTCGACGTAGTTGGCGTTCCACACCGGCTCGTACAGCTGGTTGGCGAACCGCAGCGCGAGCAGGTTCTGCACGGTCTCCTTGCCGAGGTAGTGGTCGATCCGGAACACCGAGTCCGGCGGGAACACCGACTCCACCACGTCGTTCAGCTCGCGTGCCGACTTCAGGTCGTGCCCGAACGGCTTCTCGATCACCACCCGGCGCCACTGTTCGCCGTCCTGGGCGGACAGCCCGGAACGGGCCAGCTGCTTGGTGACCACGGGGAAGGCGCTCGGCGGGATCGACAGGTAGAAGGCGTGGTTGCCCCCGGTGCCGCGGACCCGGTCGAGGTCGGCCACGGTGTCCGCAAGGCGGTCGAAGGCCGCGTCGTCGGAGAACTCGCCGGGGACGAACCGGATCCCGTCGGCCAGCTGCCGCCACACCGACTCGCGGAACGGCGTCCGCGCGTGCTCCTGGACGGCGGCGTGCACCACCTGGCTGAAGTCCTCGTCCACCCAGTCCCTGCGGGCGAAGCCGACCAGCGCGAAGCCCGGCGGCAGCAGGCCCCGGTGGGTCAGGTCGTAGACCGCCGGCATGAGCTTCTTCCGGGCCAGGTCACCGGTCACCCCGAAGATCACCAGGCCGCACGGCCCGGCGATCCGCGGCAGGCGGCGGTCCCGGTCGTCCCGCAGCGGGTTGATCCCGCGGGCGACCCGGGCGGGGCTCACATCGACACCCCGGCGACACCGAGCGTCGCGAGCAACTGCTTGATCCCGGCCGTCCGGTCCCGAAGGTGCAGGCGCAGCACCGGGCGGTCGTGCCCGGCGAGCACCTGGGCGTCACCCGCGGCCTGCGCGGCGATCAGCTGGCCGAAGGTGAACGGCCGGCCGGGCACCGGCAGGTCCTCCGCCGCCTCGCCGGTCACCTGCAGGTAGACGCCGACCGGGGGGCCGCCCTTGTGGAACTGCCCGGTCGAGTGCAGGAACCTCGGCCCCCAGCCGAACGTCACCGGCCGCGCGGCCAGGACCGCAAGCGGGGCGCGGATCGCGGCCAGCGCGCCGTCCCGCTCCCGGTCCAGGTAGACCATCACCGCGAGGTAGCCGCGGGGGCCGAGCGCGGACAGCAGCGCCGAAGCGGCCGCCTCCACCCCGACCGAACCGGCACCCGGGTCGGCCGAGACCGGCAGCAGGCCGGGCGTCGCCCGGATCTCGATCACGCCGTCGACGGCGTCCGGGGCGGCCGGTTCCGGGCGGGCGTCGAGCAGCCCGCGCGCGGCGGCCTTGGCGCTCTCCACGTCGGGCTGGTCGAACGGGTTGATCCCGAGCAGCCGCCCGGCCACAGAGACCGCGTACTCCCACAGCAGGAACTGCGCCCCCAGCGACCCGCCGACGGTCACCGTGCTTCCTTCCACGGGGGCGCTGTCCGCGGCACCGGTGACCTCGGCACCCTCATCGTCCTCGCCGGACTCGTCGTCGATGCCGACCAGGCGGACGACGAGCATGTCATCGGCGGGCAGCGCATCGATCATGGAGTCGAGGCCGGCCACCTCGGGCGCGTCCGGGCCCTCGACGACCACCGGCAGCAGGCCCGTGCCGTCCTTGCCGGTGGACTCGGCGATCAGCTGCTCGGCCCAGTCGGCGAAACCCGGGATCTGCGACCCCTCGTCGACGAAGACCACCTTGTCCCGCAGGGGCTGGGTGCCGCCGAGCGCGGCGCCCAGGACCAGCGCGGGGTTGCCGTCGGCGTCCTCGGCCAGCAGGTCGGCGACCCCGGCGGCCTCGTCCAGCAACGCCGCGATGTCGGCGCCCGCCAGCCCGGAGGGCACGAGGCCGAACGCGGTCAGCGCGGAGAACCGGCCACCCACGGTGGGGTCGGCCCGGAACACCGCCCGGTACCCGGCCTCGGTCGCCGCCTTCTCCAGCGGGGAGCCGGGGTCGGTGACGACGACGATCCGGGAGGCCGGGTCGATCCCGCCGGCGGCGAAGGCGTCCTCGAAGGCGCGGCGCTGGCTGTCGGTCTCGACCGTGGAGCCGGACTTGCTGGAGACGACCACGACCGTGCGCTGCAGCTCCACCAGGGCCGAGCGCACCTGCTCGGGGTCGGTGCCGTCGAGCACGACCAGCGGCACCTCGGACGTCGCCGTGATCACCTCGGGCGCCAGCGAGGACCCGCCCATCCCGCAGAGCACCACCCGGTCCACGCCCTCCGCGGCGAGGTCGGCGCGCAGCTGGCTCACCTCGGCGACCAGGGGGCGGGAGGTCTCGAACGACTCGACCCAGCCGAGCCTGATCGACGCCTCCGCCTGCGCCGCCTCACCCCAGAGCCCGGGCTGCCGGCCGGCGATCCCGGAGGCGACCCCGTCGGCGACCAGCGCCGGGAGGTGTGCGGCCACCGCCTCGGCGGCTGCGCCGGAGGCGGTGACCTCGACAAGTGCGGACTGCTCGTCGCCCGCCCAGGCGACCAACCACCCCGGCTTGGTCACTGACCGGCCTCCGCGGGGGAGTCGGCGGAGGCGCTGCGGGCGAGCTCGTCGGACACCGTGGACAGCAGCTCCGACCAGCTCTTCTCGAACTTCTCCACGCCCTCGTTCTCCAGTGCCGCGGTGACCGAGGCGTAGGAGACGCCCAGCGCCTCCAGCTCGTCGAGCACGGCGGCGGCCTCGGCGTACCGGCCGCGGACCGTGTCGCCGGTGATCTCGCCGTGGTCGGCCACGGCGTCCATGGTCTTCTCCGGCATGGTGTTCACCGTGTTCGGCGCCACCAGCTCGGTGACGTACATGGTGTCGGGGTAGGACGGGTCCTTCACCCCGGTGGAGGCCCACAGGGGCCGCTGCGGGCGGGCGCCGTCGTCGGCCAGGACGTCCCAGCGCGAGGTGGCGAAGACCTCCTCGTACGCCTGGTAGGCCAGCCGTGCGTTGGCGATAGCCGCCTTGCCGCGCATCTTCTTCGCCGCGGCCGTGCCGATCTCGTCCAGCCGCCGGTCCACCTCGGTGTCCACCCGGGAGACGAAGAACGACGCGACCGAGGAGATCGCGGACAGGTCCCGGCCGGCCTGCTGCGCGGCCTCCAGGCCGGACAGGAAGGCGTTCATCACCGCCCGGTAGCGGTTCAGGCTGAAGATCAGCGTGACGTTGACGCTGATCCCGTCGCCGAGCGCGGCGGTGATCGCGGGCAGCCCCTCCTCGGTGGCCGGGATCTTGACCATGAGATTGGGCCGGTCCACGGCCGTCCACAGCTGGTGGGCCTGGTCGATCGTCGCCTGGGTGTCCCGGGCGAGCCGCGGGTCCACCTCGATCGAGACCCGGCCGTCCAGGCGGTCGGTGCTCTCCCAGACCGGCCGCATCAGGTCGCAGGCGCGCCGGACGTCGCTCGTGGTGATCCCGAAGACCGCGTCCTCCAGGTGCGTGCCCGCCTCGGCGAGCTCGCTCACCTGCTCGTCGTACGCGTCGCCCTTGGCGAGCGCGGCCGCGAAGATCGTCGGGTTGGTCGTCACCCCGACGACGTGCCGGTCGCGGATCAGCGTCTCCAGGTTGCCGCTGTCCATCCGCTCCCGGGACAGGTCGTCGAGCCATATCGAGACACCGAGTTCAGACAGTCGGGCCAGTGCGTCGCTCATCGAGATCTCCTCAGTCGTTCCCGGTGCCGGCTGCCGCCATGCTCTGCCGGGCGGCGTCGACGGTGGCCTGCGGGGTCAGGCCGAACTCGCGGTAGAGGGTCTTGTAGTCCGCCGAGGCTCCGTAGTGCTCCAGCGAGATGCACCGCCCGGCGTCGCCGACGTACTCGCGCCACCCCTGGGCGACCGCGGCCTCGATCGAGACCCGGGCCCGGACGGCGGGGGGCAGAACCTGCTCGCGGTAGGCGGCATCCTGGGCGTCGAACCACTCCCGGCAGGGCATCGAGACCACCCGGGTCGGGACGCCGTCGCCCTGCAGGGTCTCGCGCGCCTCCAGCGCGATCGACACTTCCGAGCCGGTGGCGATCAGGATCACCCTGGGCGAGCCGCCGTTCGCCTCAGCCAGGACGTACCCACCGCGCGCCACGCCCTCGGCGCCGGCCAGGCCGGAGCCGGGGGAGCGGTCGAAGACGGGAAGGTTCTGCCGGGACAGGCAGATCCCCGCGGGACGGTCGGTGTGCTCGAGCACGGTGCGCCAGGCCCAGGCGGTCTCGTTGGCGTCGCCCGGGCGGACGATGTCCAGGCCGGGGATCGCGCGCAGCGCCGCCAGGTGCTCGATCGGCTGGTGGGTCGGGCCGTCCTCGCCCAACCCGATCGAGTCGTGCGTCCAGACGTAGATCACCGGACACTGCATGATCGCCGCCATCCGGACCGAGGGGCGCATGTAGTCGCTGAACGTCAGGAACGTCGCGCCGTACGCGCGGGTGCCGCCGTGCAGGACGATCCCGTTGAGGATCGCGGCCATCGAGTGCTCGCGGATCCCGAAGTGCAGCGTGCGACCGTACGGGCCGCCCTTCCAGATCGCGGTCTGGAACTGGGAGGGGATGAACGACGGCTCGCCCTCCATCGCGGTCAGGTTGGACTCGGCCAGGTCGGCCGAGCCGCCCCACAGCTCGGGCAGCACGTCCTTCAGCGCGTTCAGCACGTTGCCGGAGGCCTTCCGGGTGGCCATGTCCTTCCCGGCCTCGAAGGTCGGCAGCGCGTCCGTCCAGCCCTTGGGCAGGCGGCGCTCGGTGAGGCGCTCCCAGAGCTCGGCGCGCTCCGGCTGGGCCTCGCGCCACTGCGCGAACCGCCCGTCCCACTCCGCGTGCAGCCGGCGGCCGCGGTCCACCACCTCGCGGGCGCGTGCCAGCGCCTCCTCGTCGACGGCGAACGTCACGTCCGGGTCCATGCCGAGCACCCGCTTGGTCGCCTTCACCTCGTCCTCGCCGAGCGCCGATCCGTGCGCCTTGCCGGTGTTCTGCGCGTCCGGCGCCGGCCAGGCGATCACCGTGCGCAGGACGACGAGCGAGGGCCGGTCCCGCTCCGCGCGGGCGGCCAGCATCGCGTCGTACAGCGCCTGGACGTCCTCGGAGTAGGTCCCGTCCTTCCCCGACGTCGAGCCGTGCCCGCGGGTCCAGTCCACGGTCTGCACGTGCCAGCCGTACGCCTCGTAGCGCATGGCGGTGTTCTCGCTGAGCGCGACGTCGGTGTCGTCCTCGATCGAGATCTGGTTGGAGTCGTACAGCACGACGAGGTTGCCCAGCCGCTGGTGGCCGGCCAGCGAGCTGGCCTCGCTGGTCACGCCCTCCTCGATGTCGCCGTCGGAGGCGAACGCCCAGATCGTGTGGTCGAAGACGCTCTGGTCCGGCGCGGCGTCGGGGTCGAGCAGCCCACGCTCCCGGCGGGCGGCCATGGCCATCCCGACCGCGCTGGCCAGCCCCTGGCCCAGCGGCCCGGTGGTGATCTCGATCCCGGGGGTCAGCTCCACCTCGGGGTGCCCCGGGGTGATCGACCCCCAGGTGCGCAGGCTCTTCAGGTCGTCCAGCGAGAGCCCGTACCCGGACAGGTACAGCTGGATGTACTGGGTCAGGCTGGTGTGCCCGCAGGACAGCACGAACCGGTCCCGGCCGGGCCAGTGCGGGTCGCTCGGGTCGTGCCGCAGCAGGCGCTGGTACAGCAGGTATGCGGCCGGCGCCAGGCTCATCGCGGTGCCGGGGTGGCCGTTGCCCGCCTTCTGCACGGCGTCCATCGCCAGTGCCCTGATCATGTCGACCGCGCGGCGGTCGAGGTCCGTCCACTCCAGCGCGGTCGTGGCTTCCACGGTTGGGGATTGGGTCACGTCGGTCCTCGCGTCCTGCTCGTGCGTGCCGTTGTTTCGAGCCTAGTCGTCCCCGGCGATCCTGCCCCCCGGGCCCGATCAGCGGCGCGCCGCCGGAGAAAGGGCGAGGTCTCGGTCTGGCGGCCGCTCCGGCCGCGTAAAGTTGCGCGCGACCCCACCGCCGCGACCCCGCCGATTCCTGAGGACGCCGTGACCGCGCTGCAGCCCGACCCCACCGCGACGCTCGGCCCGCCCGCGGCGTCCGGGCGGCGGTCACCGGTCCGGCGGGCGCGCGCCTACCTGGCGCTGACCAAACCGCGGATCATCGAACTGCTGCTCGTGACGACCGTGCCGACGATGGTGCTCGCGGCGGGCGGCCTTCCGTCGCCGGTCACGGTGCTGGCCACGCTGGTCGGGGGTTCGCTGGCGGCGGGCAGCGCAAACGCGCTCAACTGCTACTTCGACCGCGACATCGACGCGGTGATGCGGCGCACCGTGAACCGCCCGCTGGTCACCGGGGAGATCCCCCCGGCGCACGCGGCGGTCTTCGGCGGGGTGCTCGGTGTGCTGGCCGTCGCGATCCTGGGCCTGCTGGTCAACCCGCTGGCCGCCTGGCTGGCGGTGGCCGCGATCGGCTTCTACGTCGTCGGGTACACGCTGCTGCTCAAGCGGCGCACCCCGCAGAACATCGTCTGGGGCGGGGCCGCCGGGTGCATGCCGGTGCTGATCGGCTGGGCGGCGGTGCGGGGCCGGCTGGACTGGGCCGCGCTCGTGCTGTTCGGCATCGTGTTCCTGTGGACGCCGCCGCACTACTGGCCGCTGTCGCTGCGCTTCCGCTCGGACTACGCGGCGGCCGGCGTCCCGATGCTGCCGGTGGTGGCCGCGCCGGTGCAGGTCGCCCGGCGGGTGGTGGCGTACTCCTGGGCGATGGTGGCCTGCTCGCTGCTGCTGATCCCGGTGGCCGGGACCGGCTGGGTGTACGGGCTGGCAGCCGCGGGCCTGGGCGCGAACTTCCTCTACCAGGCGCACGCGCTGCACCGGCGCACGGTCACCGCCGTCGGCGACGGCGGCCAGGCGCTGACCTCGATCGCGCCGATGCGCCTCTTCCACGCCTCGATCAGCTACCTCACCCTGCTGTTCGTCGCGATCGGCGTGGACCCCTTCCTCCGCTGGTAGATCACCGTCTCCCGGTCACCGCTGGTCAGCCACGGTGATCATGGAGCAAAGGGTGGTCTGAGTCGCTCAAACCACCCTTTCGCCCATGATCAGCGCCTTCGAGGACGGCGGCGCCGCTGCCCGGGCCAGCGACCAGCGGCTCCACCGCGAAGGTGACGGCGACGACGAGCAGGCTCGCGCCGAGCAGGTGCAGCGAGACGAGCGGGACCGGCAGCCCGGTGAAGTACTGCGTGTAACCGATCGCGCCCTGGGCGAGCGTGGCCGCGAGCAGCCACCACGCGCGCCTCTTGAGCAGAGTGGGCGCGCCGGCCAGGCGCAGCGCCACCACGAGCGTGACGACGAGGCCGAGGAACAGCCAGACCGCGTCGGCGTGCACCCAGCTGACCGTCCTCGGGTCGAAGCCGAACCTCGCCGGCCTCGCGGCGTCCCCCGAGTGCGGCCCGGAGCCGGTGACCACGGTGCCCAGCACCAGCACGACCGCGAGGACGACCGCGATCCCGCGACCCAGCCAGGCCAGCTCCCGGGGCAGGTGCCCGACCGGCGGGCGCGGCAGGCCGACCCGGAGCAGCAGCAGACTCGAGGCGGCGACCAGCACCATCGACAGCAGGAAGTGCGCAGCCACGGTCGCCGGGTTCAGCCCGGTGAGCACGGTCAGACCGCCGAGCATCGCCTGCGTCACCACGCCGAGCAGCGGCACGGCACCCAGCAGCAGCCGGCCCCGGCGATCGCGGCGCTCGGCGCGGGGCGTCGCCCGGAGGGTGACCAGCAGCGCCGCCGCCGCCGCGACCAGGACCGCGAGGGTCACCATTCGGTTGGAGAACTCGATGTACTTGTGGAACCCCTGCGGCTGGCGCACCACCGGGACGTAGGACCCGGGCACGCACTCCGGCCAGCTCGGGCAGCCCAGGCCGGACCCGGTCAGCCGGACCAGGCCGCCGGTGACGACGATCCCCACCTGGGCGACCAGGTTGGCCAGCAGCACCCGGCGGACGGTGGCGGCGCTCACGCGACCCAGCCTAGGGAATGCTGAGGGGCATGAGGGTTGCGGTCGTCGGCGCCGGCCTGGGAGGGGTGTCCGCCGCGGTGGGACTGCACCGCCGGGGCCACGAGGTGACGCTGTACGAGCGCGCCCCCGAGCTCCGGGAGGCCGGGACCGCCATCGTGATCATGCCCAACGGCGTC
>JBKPQU010000244.1:0-7040 GCA_046734255.1 Actinomycetota bacterium | reverse complement strand
TCGTGGGCTCGGAGATGTGTATAAGAGACAGCCCGGACGCTGTCGGACGTCTTCGCCCGCGACACCTGCGCGGTGATGACCGCCGCCGGCTGCGAGGTGCTGCTCCTGCCGCGCCCGCTGCCCACGCCGGTCCTCGCGTTCACCGTCCGCCGGCACGACTGCGACGCCGGGGTCATGGTGACGGCGAGCCACAACCCCCCGCAGGACAACGGGTACAAGGTCTACCTCGGCGGCCGGGCCTCCGAGGTGACCGGCCAGGGGGCGCAGATCGTCCCCCCGGCCGACGAGCTGATCGAGGCGCGGATCCAGGCGGTGCCGAGCGCGCTCGCCGTCCCGATGGCCACCGCGGGGTGGACGGTCCTCGGGGAGTCGGCGCTGCAGGACTACCTGGATCAGGCGGTCGGCGTGCTCGACCAGGGTGGCGATCGCGCGCTCGAGATCGTGTCCACTCCTCTGCACGGCGTGGGCGGGGCGGTGCTGGTCCGGGCGCTGGAGCTGGGCGGCTTCCCCGCGCCGTACGTCGTGCCCGAGCAGGCGGAACCGGACCCGGCCTTCCCCACCGTGACGTTCCCCAACCCGGAGGAGCCCGGCGCGATGGACCTGGCGCTGGCCGCGGCGTCCGAGCGGGCCGCGGATCTGGTGATCGCGAACGACCCGGACGCCGACCGCTGCGCCGTGGCGTCCCCGACGATCGCGAACGGCCACGGTGCGGCGGAGGGCGGCGCGGCGGGCGAGGATCCCGCCGGGTCGTGGCGGATGCTGCGGGGTGACGAGGTCGGCGCGCTGCTCGGCGAGTACATCCTGTCCCGGCTCGGCCGGCGTCCCGGCGGGATCCCGGCGGAGGTGGACGGCCATCCCGCGAGCGTCGCCGTCTCGATCGTGTCCTCCCAGCTGCTCGCCCGGATCGCGGCGGCGCACGGGGTGCGGCACGTGGAGACGCTGACCGGGTTCAAGTGGCTGGCGCGGGTGCCGGGCCTGCTGTTCGCCTACGAGGAGGCACTGGGCTACTGCGTGGCTCCGGGCATGGTGCGGGACAAGGACGGGCTGACCGCCGCCCTCCTGGTGGCGGAGCTCGCCGCGGAGCTGAAGGCCGACGGGCGGACCCTGATCGACGCCCTGGACGACCTGGCCCGCCGGCACGGCGTGCACGCCACGGACCAGCTGTCGGTGCGCGTGGACGACCTGGAGATGATCACCGGCGCGATGGCCCGACTGCGCGAGCATCCGCCGGCCACGCTCGGCGGCGCCCGCGTGGTGTCCGCCGAGGACCTTGCCACCGGCGCGGGCGGGCTCCCGGGCACCGACGCGCTCCGCTACCGCACGCGGGACGACGTCCGGGTCGTCGTCCGGCCGAGCGGAACCGAACCCAAGCTGAAGTGCTACCTGGAGGCGATCGTCCCTGTGATCGACTCAGCGATCGACTCGGACGGCTCCCCGGACGGCCTGGCCTCGGCCCGGCGGGTCGCCGCGGACCGGCTCGCCGCCGTCCGCGACGACCTCTCCGCGGCGCTCGGCCTCTGACCTCAGCCCGACGCGTACCCCAGGACGACGGCCAGCACGGCGCACGCGACCAGCACGGCCGGGGCGGCCACGTTCCACCGGACGACGACCGCCTCGGGCTCCGGCGGGCCGGCCTGCGCGCCGGGACCGAGCGCGTCCCGCCAGGTCGCCCAGCGCTGCTCGACCAGGAAGGCCGCGGCGCCGGAGTCCGCGCGCAGGTCCCGGCTGGACCGGGTCGAGGGCTGTCCCGGGAGCGCCTGCGGGTCTGGCGAGTGGCCGGGCGCCACGCCTTGGGCCGGCCCGCGGAAGATGCCCGACCAACCCCGGGTCGAGGCCGCCCAGCTCTGGTACCTCCGGCCGCCCGCTCGAAGGGTGAGCGTGTACTTGGTGTCGACGTCCTGCAGCGCCGCCCACGGCACGCGGACGTCGCGCAGGACGTTGCGCAGCTCCACCCCCTCGGCGTCGACGATCACGGCCGGCCGCCAGAACAGGGCGTACACCAGTGCACCACCGGCGAGCAGGCCGAGGGCGAGGGCCGGCGCGTCACCGCGCAGGGACGGGCTGAGCAGCGCCGAGATCAGCCACCATCCGGCGAAGGCCGCGTACACGGCGGCGGCGATCCGCACCATCGCCGGCCGGTACACATGCCGCGCCGCCTGCCCGACGCCGCCCGCCACCGGTCCATCCTGCCACCGGGGGTCCGGTACCGGCGGGAACCGCCCACGTCGCGCAGGCGAGCCCGCCACCTGGGCGTCGCAGACGCCGCGTGATATCCCGGACAGACGACTAACCTGGCTGGGTGACCACGACCGCTCCCAGGCCGGACGCCGCCGCCGGCGGCGGACCGGACGCGGCAGCGCGAACGCGGCACCTGCTGGGCACCTCCGCCACCGACGACGCCGCCCTGCGCCGGTTCCTGCACGGCCTCCCCGGCGTGGACGAGGTCGGTGCGAACGGCCGGGTCGCGGCGCTCGCCACGCGTTCGATCAAGACCACCGCCAAGGCGTGGGCGCTGGATCTCGTCGTCCGGATGACCGACCTGACCACGCTGGAGGGCGCGGACACCCCGGGAACGGTGCGCGCGCTGTGCGCGAAGGCCCGCCAGCCGGACCCGGATGACCCGGACTGCCCGCCGGTCGCCGCCGTCTGCGTGTATCCCGACGTCGTCCCGGTCGCCGTGCAGGCCCTCGCCGGGTCCGGGATCAAGGTGGCGGCCGTCGCCACGGCGTTCCCGAGCGGCCGGGCGAGCCTGGCGGTGAAGGTGGCCGACACCCGCGACGCCGTCCTCGCCGGTGCGGACGAGATCGACATGGTGATAGACCGGGGCGCGTTCCTCGCCGGGCGCTACGGTCTGGTGTTCGAGGAGATCCTGGCGGTCCGGGAGGCGATCGAAGGCGCGGCGGGGCGTCGTTCGGTGCACCTCAAGGTGATCCTCGAGACCGGCGAGCTGGTCACCTACGACAACGTCCGGCGCGCGTCCTGGCTGGCGATGCTGGCCGGCGCCGACTTCATCAAGACCAGCACCGGGAAGGTGTCGCCCGCGGCCACGCCGGCCGTGACCCTGGTGATGCTGGAGGCCGTCCGCGACTTCCACACCGCCACCGGGCAGGTGGTCGGGGTCAAGCCGGCCGGCGGCATCCGCACCGCGAAGGACGCCGTCCGCTACCTCGTGCTGGTGAACGAGACCGCCGGCGAGGCCTGGCTGGACCCCGACCGGTTCCGCTTCGGCGCGTCCAGCCTGCTCAACGACGTGCTGCTGCAACGCCGGCGGATGGCGATCGGCGCCTACGCCGGTCCCGACCACCTGACGCTCGCCACCTGACCACCCTCCGCCCGGCGTACGACCGACCACAGATCGAGGAAGACCGGAGAGCCGCGATGCCGATGTTCGAGTACGCGCCAGCGCCGGAGTCGCGGGCGATCGTCGATCTCCGTCCGAGCTACGGCCTGTTCATCGCCGGTCAGTTCACCGACCCGGCCGACGGCGGATCGCTGAAGACGGTGAACCCGGCCACCGAGGAGGTGCTCGCCGAGGTGGCGGTGGCCGGCGCCGCGGACGTCGACCGGGCGGTCGCCGCCGCGCGTACGGCGTTCGAGCGCACCTGGTCGCGGATGCCCGGGGGCGAGCGGGCCAAGTACCTGTTCCGGATCGCGCGCATCCTGCAGGAGCGCTCCCGCGAGCTGGCGGTGCTGGAGACGCTGGACACCGGCAAGCCGATCACGGAGACGCGCGACGTCGACGACCCGCTGGCTGCCGCGCACTTCTTCTACCCCGCAGGCTGGGCGGACAAGCTCGCCTGGGCCGGTCTGCCGGCCGGCCCGGACGGCCTCCCGCGGCCGCTCGGCGTCGCCGGTCAGGTGATCCCCTGGAACTTCCCGCTGCTCATGCTGGCGTGGAAGATCGCTCCCGCTCTGGCCTGCGGCAACACCGTCGTGCTCAAGCCCGCCGAGACGACGCCGCTGACCGCGCTGGCCTTCGCCGAGATCTGCCAGCAGGCGGACCTGCCACCCGGAGTGGTCAACATCGTGACCGGCGCGGGCGAGTCGGGTGCCGCGGTCGTCGCCCACCCCGACGTCGACAAGGTCGCCTTCACGGGGTCCACCGAGGTGGGACGCCAGATCGCCGCCATGCTCGCAGGTACCCGCAAGAAGGCCACGCTGGAGCTCGGCGGCAAGGCGGCGAACATCATCTTCGACGACGCCCCGATCGACCAGGCGGTCGAAGGGATCATCAACGGGATCTTCTTCAACCAGGGCCACGTGTGCTGCGCGGGGTCCCGGCTGCTGGTCCAGGAGTCGGTCGCCGAGGACGTGCTGGACCGCCTGCGACGCCGGATGGAGACGCTGCGGGTCGGCGACCCGATGGACAAGAACACCGACGTCGGCGCGATCAACTCGGCCGCCCAGCTGGCCCGCATCACCGAACTGGTCGAGGCCGGGGAGTCCGAGGGGGCCACCCGGTGGAGCCCGGCCTGCACGCTCCCGGCGCACGGGTACTGGTTCGCCCCGACGGTGTTCACGCAGGTCTCGCCCGCGCACCGGATCGCCCGCGAGGAGATCTTCGGGCCGGTGCTGTCGGTGCTCACGTTCCGCACCCCGGAGGAGGCCGTGCTCAAGGCGAACACCACGCCGTACGGGCTGTCGGCCGGCATCTGGACCGAGAAGGGGTCGCGGATCCTGTGGACCGCAGACCGGTTGCGGGCCGGGGTGGTGTGGGCCAACACATTCAACCGGTTCGACCCTGCGAGCCCGTTCGGCGGCTACAAGGAGTCCGGCTACGGCCGGGAGGGCGGACGGCACGGGCTCGCCGCCTACGTGAAGGAGGCCTGAGTGGCTGCCCGGTCCACACCGACCACGCGAACCCCGGACGCACGATCGTCGCGATCGAGCGCGCGTGCCGCGACGCCGCGCACGCAGCCCACGGCGGATGCGCGGCTGGCCGTGCGCAAGACGTACAAGCTGTACGTGGGGGGCGCGTTCCCGCGCAGCGAGTCCGGGCGCAGCTACCAGGTCACCGACGCGCGCGGGCGGTTCCTCGCCAACGCGGCGATGGCCTCCCGTAAGGACGCCCGCGACGCCGTCCTGGCCGCCCGCCAGGCCGTCGCCGGCTGGTCGGGTGCGACGGCGTACAACCGTGGCCAGGTGCTCTACCGGATCGCGGAGATGATGGAGGGCCGGCGGGAGCAGTTCGCCGCCGAGGTCGGCGCAGCGGAGGGGATCACCCCCGCCCGTGCCACGCGGGCGGTGGATGCGGCGATCGACCGCTGGGTCTGGTACGCCGGGTGGAGCGACAAGATCACCCAGGTGGCGGGCGCCGCCAACCCGGTCGCCGGGCCGTACTTCAACCTCTCGGTGCCGGAGCCGACCGGCGTGGTGGCGGTGCTCGCCCCCCAGGCCAGCAGCCTGCTCGGGCTGGTGTCGGTGGTCGCGCCGGTGATCGTCTCAGGCAACACCGGGGTCGTGCTGGCCAGCGAGCAGCGGCCGCTGCCGGCGATCACGCTGGCCGAGGTGCTGGCGACGTCCGACCTGCCCGCGGGCGTGCTCAACCTGCTCACCGGCCTGACGGCCGAGGTCGCGCCCTGGCTGGCCTCGCACGAGGACGTCGACGGCCTCGATCTGGCGGGCGCCACGGAGGTCGCCTGGGGTGACCTCGAGGCCGCCGGGGCGACGACGCTGACCCGGGTGCTGCGCCCGTCCGGGACCGGCGGCGACGCGGTGGAGCCCGACTGGACGGCGCCGCCCGACGGGCCGCGCCGGATCCTGGCCTTCTGCGAGATCAAGACCGTCTGGCATCCCACCGGCCGCTGACGCTGCGATCCCCTCCGAGTGCGACGGTGCCGGGGTTATCCCCTCCGAGTGCGACGGTGCCGGGGTTTCCCCCGCGAGTGCGACCGCCAACGTCGCACTCGAGGCACCGGGCAGCGTCGGCACCTCGAGGTCACGGTGTGTGCAGGCTGCTCCGGATGGCGGCGGTGAACTCGTCGAGTCGCTCCGTAGCGCGGTGGAGCTCGGCCGCGCGGGCGGCCATCTCGGCGCGGACGCGGTCCTCGGTCAGGTCCTGGACCCGGGACTCCAGGGCGGCCGTCCGGGTGCGCGCCTTCAGCCAGGTGAGGAGGCTGCCGGCGATGGCTCCCGCGGTCAGCCCGATCGTAAGTGCTTCGGGCGGTGTCATGGGCGCACGGACTCCTTTCGCAGACGCAGACGCTATCTGTACACGAACGACCACTTTCCGTACAAGTCCGTCCCGCGCGTCGTCGTACGGGGACCCGCACCCCCGGCGCCCTACGCGCTCCGGGCGGGAGGGGTCAGAGGCCGAGACGCTCCAGGTCAGCGGCGTCCGCGCCATCCAGCAGCTTCGCCAGCGGGATCTCGAACGCGCCGCAGAGCAGCGGCAGGTCGACCACCGTCGCCTTGCGCCGGCCGGACTCGAGGTGCCCGACGTTCCCGCGGGTCCAGCCCAGCCGCCCGGCCAGATCCTCCTGGCGCCAGCCCCGGCGGGCACGCTCCGCCCTGACGTTTCGGGCGACGATCATGCCGAGGTCAGCCATGGCGGGACGGTAGGGACGCGGGTGGCCGGGCGGGAGGGGCCTCAGGCGCTGCATGTGTGATTGTGGAATCGAAGACGATATTCAGCTGAGGCATTGGAATAGCAAGAGTAGTGCTTCATGTTGTAGCCTGCATACAGTGGCGCCACGGCCGGTGGAGTCCCTCCCGGCAACGGCGACCAGCAAGCGCTCGGTGGTGACTCCGGGACAGGCGCCGTCCGGGGCCGACCTAGCCGGGGCCATCTCACCGACTGCCCGGGTGGTCGGTGAGGTGCGCCCACCGCCGGCCGCACGGACGTCGCATTCGCGCGAGGTCAGCCCGCCGCCCGGGGCCGATGATCTGCGAGGAGGTCGGAGACGATCTCGTCGTCCGGCGCCATCTCCCTCGCCCGCTCGGCGAAGACGCGCGCCTCGCCGCGCCGTCCGAGCTCACTCAGCACGACCGACAGCGACGCGATCGCCACGGACGCGTCGGGGTTCCGTTCGACGTAGCGC
>JBKPQU010000243.1:0-6562 GCA_046734255.1 Actinomycetota bacterium | reverse complement strand
ACCCAGCGGTTCGAGACCCGCAAGCTGATCGACCGGGCCAAGGGCGCCCTCCAGACCGCCTACGGCCTGAGCGAGCCCGAGGCCTTCCGGTGGATCCAGAAGACCTCCATGGACAAGCGCCTCACGATGCGCGAGGTCGCCGCCGCGGTGATCAACGCTGCCGAGCAGCCCCCGCAGCCGACCGAAGACTGAGGCCCTGCCCCGCCGGCTCCGCTCCCGCCCCGATCTCCAGGAGGGTCTGGACGGTGCCCGGAGGGGCCCACCATGTCGAGATTGCTGCAGGATTCGGGCCGTCGTGCCCGAATCGTTGTTGACCCTTGACGGTAGATCGGCCAAGAGTGAACTTTCGGGGTGGTAGTTTCCCCAGCCAGCGGTGGTTGCCTAGCACCGGGCCCACGGGACGCGGGAAGAGGGAAGACATGCTCAAGACGACTCGCGCGTTCGCGCTCATCGCGATCGCGTCGATGGCCGTAGCCGCGTGCGGCGGTGGTAGTTCCGGCGCAGGAGGCTCTGGCGGCGGCAAGACGCTGGTCGTCTCCAGCGACCTTCCGCTGCAGGGCGCCTCCAAGGACGCCTCTGAGGCCACCAATAACGCGATCAAGCTCTACCTGGAGCAGGTCGGGAACAAGGCCGGGAACTACGCCGTCGAGTTCAAGTCGTACGACGACTCGACCGCCGCCAAGGGCGCGTGGGACGACGCGACGTGCGCCAAGAACGCCCAGGACCACGTGGCCAACACCGACGAGGTGGCGGTCATGGGCACGTACAACTCCGGCTGCGCCAAGATCGAGGTCCCGGTGCTCAACCAGGACCCGGACGGCCCGATGCTGATGGTCTCGCACGCCAACACCAACCCGGGCCTGACCAAGCCCTGGGAGCCGGGCGAGCCGGCGAAGTACTACCCGTCCGGCAAGCGCAACTACGGCCGCGTGATCACCACCGATGACTACCAGGGCGCCGCCATGGCGCAGTTCGCCGCGCAGGACCTCAAGCTGAAGAGCTGCTACGTGCTCAACGACAACCAGACCTACGGTCAGGGCGTCGCCAAGGCCTTCGCCGACGAGGCGGCCAAGCAGGGCATCACGGTGCTCGGCAACACCCCGTGGGACGCCAAGCAGCCGAACTACACCGCGCTCTTCCAGGGCATCAAGGCCAAGAACCCGGACTGCGTGTACCTCGGCGGGATCTACGACAACAACGGCGGCCAGCTGGTCAAGGACAAGTTCGCCGTCCTCGGTGACAACACCAAGGTGAAGATGCTCGGCCCCGACGGCTTCACCGGCTACCCGGCCCTGGACAAGCAGCCCGAGTCGCAGGGCATGTACCTGTCCTTCGCCGGCCTGTCCACCGAGCAGCTGCGCCAGCTCAGCGGCGCCGGGGCGAAGTTCCTCGACGCCTACAAGGCCAAGTACGGCGCCGACCCGGCGACCAACTACGCCCTCTACGGTGTGGCCGCCGTCCAGGTCATCCTCGCCGCGATCGCGAAGTCCGACGGCACCCGCAAGGGCGTCACCGACGCGATCTTCTCCGGCGAGGGGATCACCATCCCGGCGGAGGAGTCGATGCTCGGCAAGGAGATCCACATCGACCCGGCCACCGGGGACGTCAACGCAAAGGACATTTCGATCCTTAACATGAAGAACAACCAGGAGACCTTCCTCAAGGCTCAACCAGTCTCCTGACAACGACGGGGCCCGGGTGGGACGCTGCTCCCACCCGGGTCTTCTCGTTCGACAAGGCGGGAAGGACCGGTACCGGTCGGAGCATCGGCCGGCACCGGACGGCGTCCAGGCAGGTTCGGTCACCTCGGAGGTGTCCCGCCGATGACGGAAACGCAAACCACTGTCGAGGTCGCCGAGGCCCGCTCATGGGTCCCCGGCCGGCAGCGAGCCATCAATCTCATCGGGCTCACCCTGGTCGGCCTGGTCGTCCTCTGGATGATCTACGAACTGATCAAGTCGCCGAGCCAGTTCGTCACCCTGTTCCTGGACGGGATCAACAACGGGGCGCTCTACGCGCTCATCGCGCTCGGCTACACGCTGGTGTACGGGATCATCGAGCTGATCAACTTCTCGCACGGCGACCTGTTCATGCTCGCTACCGTCTTCGCCGGCATGGTGCTGATCACCGGGTTCGGCGCCCAAGAGGCCTCGGTGACCGCCTTCGGCCTGATGGCCTTCGTGCTGGTGCTGACGATGATCGCCGCGGCGGCGCTGAACATGACCGCCGAGCGGGTCGCCTACCGGAGGCTGCGCCGGGCCCCGAAGCTGGCGCCGCTGATCACAGCCGTCGGCCTGAGCTTCATCTACCAGTGGCTGGGGCTGCGGCAATGGGGCCCGTGGGGCACCGGCTCCACGCCCAAGCAGTGGGACACTCTGATCGGCAACCGCCAGTTCAGCATCGGCGGCGTCGACATCCGCTGGTCCACGGTGGTCGTCGTGGGGGTGACGATCCCGCTGCTGCTCGGTCTGCAGTGGATCGTGCAGACCACCCGGCAGGGCAAGGCGATGCGGGCCACCGCACAGGACCAGGACGCCGCCCGGTTGATGGGCATCGACGTCGACCGGACGATCGCCTTCACCTTCGGCCTGGGCGGTGCGATGGCCGGTGCGGCCGGCATGCTCTGGGTGGAGTCGGTCGGCACGACCCGGTACGACCTGGGCTTCCAGCTCGGCCTGGTCGCCTTCACCGCCGCGGTGCTGGGCGGGATCGGCAACCTCAACGGCGCGGTGCTCGGCGGGTTCCTGATCGGGATCATCCAGGCGCTCAACGACGGCCTGGGCTTCGGTCAGAAGTGGTCTCAGACGGTGGTGTTCACCATCCTGATCGCACTGATGGTCTTCCGACCCGAGGGCATCCTCGGCAAGCCGACCACCGAGAAGGTGTGACATGGCGACCACGACTCCCGAGGCGCCACCCGAGGTCGAGGCCCCCCACCTGGGGACGAGGATGCCCCGGGCCTGGCCGATCAGCTTCGCCCTGGCCATCGTCTTCACATTCGTGCTGTACCAGTGGATCCTGCCCAACTCCTCGCAGCAGGTGCGTGACGTCTTCCGAGCCTGGATGCCGCTGTCCGCGGTGAACGAGGCGGTGATCTGGGCCATCTTCGCCCTCGGCCTGAACGTCGTGGTCGGCTACGCCGGGCTGCTGGACCTCGGCTACGTCGCGTTCTGGGCGATCGGCGGGTACACCGCGGCATGGCTGATGTCCGGGTTCGACATCCAGATCACCCCGGCTTTCGAGAACCTCAAGGTGAGCATCCTCGGGCACCCGCCGGTCGGCCAGGAGACCGGCGTCCACATCAACTTCTGGCTGGTGTTGCCCATCGCGGGCCTGTTCTGCGCGCTGTGCGGAGTCATCATCGGCGCGCCGACGCTGCGCTTGAAGAGCGACTACCTGGCCCTGGTCACGCTGGGCTTCGGCGAGATCATCCCGCAGATCTTCACCAACGGCGACGACATCGGCGGGTGGAACGTCTCCAACGGGCCCCGGGGGATCGTGCCGATCGACCCGATCCCGACCGGCCCGTTCGGGTGGATACCCGGCGTCCCGGACGTGCTGGGGCCCTTCGACCTGACCTACAAGTTCCTCGTCTACGCGGGCTTGGCCGCGCTGTTCCTGTTCGTCTCGCTGCGGATCCGTGAGGGCCGGCTGGGCCGGGCCTGGCTCGCGATCCGGGAGGACGAGCTCGCGGCCAGCATGATGGGCGTCCCGCTGATGCGGACCAAGCTCGCCGCCTACGGGGTCGGCGCGTTCGCCGGCGGCATCGGCGGCGTCGCCTACGCCACGCACGTCAACGCGGTCCTGCCGGACCGGTTCAACTTCTCGATCTCGATCACGCTGCTGGCGATGGTCGTGCTGGGCGGGATGGGCAACGTCTACGGGGTGACGATCGGGGCGCTGGGCCTGGCCTGGATCAACTCCACCGGCCTGGCCCAGTTCGGCAACACCGTCAACGACGCCCTCGGCACCAACATCAACTTCCCGTCGAACAACTTCCTGCTGTTCGGCCTGATCCTGGTGCTGATG
Source organism: Actinomycetota bacterium (assembly GCA_046734255.1). Classification (GTDB taxonomy): domain Bacteria; phylum Actinomycetota; class Actinomycetes; order Actinomycetales; family Kineosporiaceae; genus JBKPQU01. The sequence continues at coordinate 2,533 of JBKPQU010000243.1, read as the reverse complement.
ATGCTGTTCCGGCGCGAGGGTCTGATCCCCGAGACCCGCACCCGGCAGGTGCTCCGGGAACCCGAACGCGGGGAGCTGGCGTCTGTCGGCGCGGACCTCGAGGGCGATCCCGGCGACCTTGCCGCGGCGGCGGAGGCAGAGAGATGACCACGACCACGACGGCCCCGGCGCTGGCCATGGAAGCCTCCAGCATCACGATCCGCTTCGGCGGCCTGGTCGCGGTGGACAACGTCTCGTTCGCCATCCCGCAGCGGAGCATCGTCAGCCTGATCGGCCCCAACGGCGCCGGGAAGACGACGTTCTTCAACGTGCTCACCGGCCTGTACCGGCCGAACCTCGGCCGGGTGCGGCTGGGCGACCGGGACGTCACCGGGATGCCCCCACACAAGATCGCCTCGATCGGCCTGGCCCGCACGTTCCAGAACATCCGGCTGTTCAACCTCATGACGGCCGAGGAGAACGTGATGGTCGCGATGCACTCGCACATGCATGCGGGCATCGTCCGCACGATCGTGCGGATGCCGGGCCAGCGCCGGGAGGAACGTGAGGGGCGTGCCTTCGCCCGCTCGCTGCTGGACTTCGTCGGGATCGGCCGGGTGGCCGACGAGTACGCACGCAACCTGTCCTACGGCGACCAGCGCCGGCTGGAGGTGGCGCGGGCGCTGGCCCTGAAACCCCAGGTGCTGCTGCTCGACGAGCCGACCGCGGGGATGAACCCCCAGGAGTCGGCCCAGTTCGTGGACTTCGTGCACCGGGTCCGCGACGAGAAGGGCCTGTCCGTGCTGCTGATCGAGCACGACATGAGCGTCGTGATGCGGGTGAGCGAGCGGATCACCGTGCTCGACCAGGGGCAGAAGATCGCCGAGGGCCTGCCCGACGAGATCAAGTCCAACCAGAGGGTGGTGGAGGCCTACCTGGGCAAGTCCGGCAGCGAGGCCTCGGGGGGTGTGGCATGAGCGAGCCCACCGGCGACGGCAGCCGCAACGGCAGGCGGTCCGGGCCCGACCTGCTGGCGATCGAGGACCTGCACGTCTACTACGGCAACATCGCGGCGCTCAAAGGCCTGACGCTGAAGGTCAAGACCGGCGAGATCGTCAGCCTGATCGGCTCCAACGGCGCCGGCAAGTCCACGACGCTGCGCACCATCAGCGGCCTGATCCGCCCGCGCAAGGGTGAGATCAGCTTCGACGGGCGATCGCTGGTGGGGATGGCCGGGCACCACGTCGTGGCCGCGGGGATCTGCCACTCCCCGGAGGGGCGGCGGATCTTCCCGCGGATGTCGGTGCAGGAGAACCTCGAGCTCGGCGCGTTCCTGCGCAACGACAAGGAGGAGATCGCCGCCGACCTCGAGCGTGTGCTGACGCTTTTCCCGCGGCTGCGGGAGCGGCTCACGCAGAAGGCCGGCACGATGTCCGGCGGCGAGCAGCAGATGCTGGCCGTCGGCCGGGCCATGATGGGCTCGCCGAAGCTGCTGCTGCTCGACGAGCCGTCGATGGGCTTGGCGCCGGTCCTGGTCGACGTCATCTTCGAGACCATCGAGAGGATCCGCGAACAGGGCATCACCGTGCTGCTGGTGGAGCAGAACGCACTGGCCGCGCTGCGGATCGCCGACTACGCGTACGTGCTGGAGTCCGGCGCGCTCAAGCTCGAGGGCGACGCCGCGACGATGGCCCAGGACGACGAGGTGGTGCGCGCCTACCTCGGCGGCTGACCGGCCCGCCCGCCCGGCCCGGCCGTAGGGCGTCTGCGACTACGCCGGGTGCTCGTATGGTTGCCGTTCGGCGGTGGTCCGACGCGTCCTCGTCGGTGACACGCCGTCGCCTCGACGGATCCCGTGGTGCCCTTACCTGGGTCCGCTACAGGCCGTAGGCTTCGTCCGCGCGAGGGGACGCACAACGCAAGCTCCGGTCAGCTGTTTCGGGTCGACGAAGACCGGTTTCGGGTCGACAGGGAGGGTTGTCGTGCCGCGCCCGTCACTGGACGTCCGCCGTGCTGTTCCCGACGATGTCGAGGACCTCCTCCAGCTCTGGCTGGAGGCCCGCCATGAGGTCGTGCCGCTCGGGCGGAGCATGCTGGTGGGCAGTCCGGAGGCCGCGCGCCCCCTCCTGCTTCAGGCGCTGGAGGCGGGCGAGGTCGAGGTCCTGCTCGCGCACCTCGAGCGACGTCCGGCCGGTTTCGTGATCGTCCGGGCCGGGCGGCTGACCCCGATGTGCGAGGCGCGGGTGCTCGAGATCGACCATCTCTTCGTCACCCGCGAGCTGCGCCGGCACGGCGTGGGTCGGGCGCTGCTGATGGGCGTGGCCGCCGCGGCCGAGCGGCGGGGCGCGGAGCAGGTCGTCTCGAACGCCGCACCCATGGCCCGCGACACCCAACGGTTCTTCGCCCGGCTGGGGTTCTCTCCGCTGGTCACGCTCCGCGCGGCCCCCACCGGGACGCTCGTCCGCCGCCTCGCCGGGACCTCCCGCGCCGGCGGCGCGCTGGAGGACCTGCTCTCCCGCCGCCGGCGGCTCCGCGCCCGCGGCGCGATCGCAGC
>JBKPQU010000242.1:0-12021 GCA_046734255.1 Actinomycetota bacterium | reverse complement strand
CTGCGCGACCTCACCCGGATCGCCGGCAGCGACCCGACACTGTGGGCACAGATCCTGACCGCCAACGCCGGCCCCGTGCTCGAGGTGCTGCACGCGCTCCGGGAGGACCTGGACGCGGTGATCACTGCGCTCGCCGCGCTGGCCCGCGAGGACGGCGCGGCGCCGGGCGCCCGCGCGGTGCTCGCGCACCTGGTGGCGCACGGCAACGCCGGGCGGGAGCGGATCCCCGGCAAGCACGGCACCGCACCGACGGCGTACGCCGTGGTCACCGCGCTGGTGCCGGACCGGCCCGGGCAGCTCGGCCGGCTGTTCCAGGACATCGGCGAGGCGGGGATCAACATCGAAGAGTTCTCCCTGGAGCACTCCCCGGGCCAGCCGGTCGGCATGGCGGAGGTGTCGGTGCTGCCCGGCGCCCGCGCCGCGCTGGAGTCCGCGCTGATCGCCAGGGGATGGCACGTGGTCGCCTGAGCCATGAGCCGGCCCGCTAGGCTGGCAGACAACCCCCGCTGCTCCGGAGGCCCAGCGTGCCCGCCGAGATCCCCCACCCGCGACCGCTCGTGGTCGCCATCGACGGGCCGTCCGGCTCGGGCAAGTCCAGCGTCTCCCGCGAGGTGGCCCGTCGGCTGGGCCTGGAGTTCCTCGACACCGGCGCGATGTACCGCGCGGTGTGCTGGGCCTGCCTGGAGGCCGGCATCGACCTCGACGACACCGAGGCGGTCGCGGCCTGCGCCCGCGGCCTGCGCCTGCGGATCGGCACAGACCCTGAGGCGCCGACGGTCGAGGTCGACGGTCAGGACGTGTCCGCCGCGATCCGGACGACGCAGATCTCCGCGGAGGTCAGCAGGGTGGCGGTGAACCTGCAGGTGCGCGCGGAGCTGCGGCAGCGGCAGCGGCAGATCATCGAGGCCGCCCGGCGCGGGCCGAGGGCCGGCTGCGTCGCGGAGGGCCGGGACGTCACCACCGTCGTCGCCCCCGAGGCCGAGGTGCGCGTGCTGCTCACGGCGGACGAGCCTTCCCGGCTGCGCCGCCGGTCGCTGGAGGTGCGCGGCCGGGACGACCAGGCGGCGATCGCCGCCACCCGGGACGAGGTGCTGCGCCGGGACGCCGACGACTCCCGGGTGGCGCAGTTCCTGCAGGCCGCCGACGGCGTGGTGTACCTCGACTCCTCCGCGCTCAGCCGCGAGCAGACCGTGCAGGCCGTGCTCCAGACGGTGGTCGCCGTGGGGGAGCAGACCGGCGCGGTGCCGAGGTGAGCGACCGGATCGAACGGGCGCTACCCGCGGGGCTGGACGACTACGACCTCACCGAGGACGACCGGGCACTGCTCGCGGACGAGCGCGGACCGGGTGCCGAGACGGGGCCGGCCGGGCCGCTGCCGGTGCTCGCCGTGATCGGCCGTCCCAACGTGGGCAAGTCGACGCTGGTGAACCGGGTGCTCGGGCGGCGGGAGGCGGTGGTCCAGGACGTGCCCGGCGTCACCCGTGACCGCGTGACCTACGAGACCTCGTGGAGCGGGCGCGACTTCGCCGTCGTCGACACCGGCGGCTGGGAGTCCGACCCGCGCGGCCTGGCCACGCTCGTGGTCGAGCAGGCCGAGGTGGCGGTGGAGCTCGCGGACGCCGTCCTGCTGGTGGTCGACGCGACCGTCGGGGCCACCGACGCCGACGAGGCCGTCGTCCGGTTGTTGCGCCGGGCCGGCAAGCCCGTGGTGCTCGCGGCGAACAAGGTGGACGACGCCCGCGGGGAGAGCGAGGCCGCGGCGCTGTGGTCGCTGGGCCTCGGCGAGCCGCACCCGGTCTCGGCGCTGCACGGCCGGGGGAGCGGGGACCTGCTCGACGCGTGCCTGGCCGTGCTGCCGCCGACCTCCGGGGTGGGGGGCCCGGACGTGGCCGGCGTGCGCCGGGTGGCGCTGCTCGGCCGGCCGAACGTCGGCAAGTCCAGCCTGCTGAACAGCCTGGCCGGGGCGCGCCGCGTGGTGGTCGACGAGGTCCCCGGTACGACCCGTGACCCGGTGGACGAGATGGTCGCCCTTGGCGGGAGGACCTGGCGTTTCGTCGACACGGCCGGGATCAGGCGGAAGGTCGCGCAGACCCGCGGCGCGGACTTCTACGCCTCGCTGCGCACCCAGGCCGCACTGGAGAAGGCCGAGGTGGCGGTCGTCCTGCTGGACGCCGCGGAGCCGCTCACCGAGCAGGACACCCGCGTCGTCCAGCTCGTCGTGGACGCCGGGCGCGCGCTGGTGCTCGCGTACAACAAGTGGGACCTGGTCGACGAGGAGCGGCGCCGGTACCTGGAGCGGGAGTTCGAGCAGGACCTCGTGCAGGTGCGCTGGGCGCCCCGGGTGAACATCTCCGCGCGCACCCGTCGCCACCTGGACCGGCTGGCGCCCGCGCTGGACACCTCGCTCGCATCGTGGGAGACCCGCGTGCCCACCGCGCGGCTGAACGCGGTGATGACCGAGCTCGTGGCCGGGCACCCGCACCCCGTGCGCGGCGGCAAGCAGCCGCGGATCCTGTTCGCCACCCAGGCGTCGGCCCGGCCGCCCCGGTTCGTGCTGTTCACCACCGGCTTCCTCGAGGCCGGGTACCGGCGGTTCGTGGAGCGCCGCCTTCGGGAGACCTTCGGGTTCACCGGGACGCCGATCGGCATCTCCGTGCGCCCCCGGGAGAAGCGCCGGCGGTGGGCGTGACCGCCCGGCACAGCGCGGGGTTGCTGGTCTTCCGCAGAGCACCCGGCGGCGACCTGCAGGTGCTGCTCGGTCACATGGGCGGCCCGTTCTGGGTGCGCAAGGACGAGGGCGCCTGGTCGATCCCGAAGGGGGAGGTCGAGGACGGCGAGGAGCTGCTGGAAGCCGCCCGGCGGGAGTTCACCGAGGAGCTCGGCCTTCCGGCGCCGGACGGCGAGCCGACCGAGCTCGGCCGCGTCCGCCAGCCGAACGGCAAGGTCGTGCACGTGTGGGCCCTGGAGGGCGACCTCGATGTCGAGTCGATCACCGGGGGCATCTTCACGATGGAGTGGCCGCGGGGATCCGGTGTGCTGCGGGAGTTCCCCGAGCTGGACCGCGCGGAATGGTTCGGCCTGCCGGCCGCGGAGGCGAAGCTGGTCAAGGGGCAGCGGCCGTTTCTCGAACGGTTGCGGACCGCCGCCGGGCGGGGCTAGCCGGCTGGCCGGCTAGCCGATCGGCTGGGCGAGCCCCTCGGCCACCTCGGCGCCGGGCAGCGCGGCGAGCATCCGTCCCGGCAGGACCAGCTTGCTCCGCCGCACCCCCGACCCGATCATCGCCATCGGGACGTCGACCACCCGCGCATCCACCAGGAGCCGCCACCCGTCGGGCAGGCCGATCGGGGTGATCCCGCCGTACTCCATCGACGTCCTGCTCACCGCCTCGTCGGTCGGCAGGAACGAGGCCTTGCGGACGTCGAGCGCGCGGCGGACGTAGCCGTTGACATCGGCCCGGGTGGTGGCGAGCACGACGCACGCCGCGATCCGCTCCACGCCCTCGCGGCGTCCGGCGACCACCACGCAGTTCGCGGACACCTCCGCGGGGACGCCGTGCGCGGCGATCAGCGCTGGGGTGTCGGCGAGGTCGGGGTCGATCTCGACGATGCCGACGCCCGCGGCGTCCGGCCAGGCGTCCAGAGCCGCGGCGACCGGCGGGGCGAGCAGATCGGGGTAGTCCCCTGCGGGCATCCGGACGGGCAGGTCGCCGATGGTCGCTGCAGAGGCTTCGGACACGGACGACGAGACTAGTGCTCAGCCGGCCTCGGGGTAGTCGCCCTCGGCGTCGCTCCCGATGTCGCCCACCTCGGGTCGGATGCTTCCGATGATCAACCGGCAGATCTCCCCGAGCGTCGCCACCTGCTCCGGGGTGAGCGGGTCGAACAGGTGCTGGCGGACGCCCTCGACGTGCCCCGGCGCGGCGGCCACCAGCACGTCGAAACCGGCGTCGGTGAGGACGGCGAAGGACCCGCGGCGATCGGTCGGGCAGGTCGTGCGGCGCACCCACCCGGCCTCCTCGAGGCGGGCCACGGCGTGCGAGAGCCTGCTGCGGGAGGAGTCCGACGCCTCGGCGAGATCGCTCATCCGCATCACCCGGTCCGGCGCCTCGGAGAGCCGCACGAGGATCTCGTAATACGTGTGCGGGATTCCCGAGTCACGCTGGAGCTCGCGGTCCAACTGGGATGCGAGCAGCCGGGTCGCGGTCAGGTAGCCCCGCCAGACACGCTGTTCCTCGGCGGACAGCCACCGGGGTTCGGGCATTCATCCAGCTTACAGACGTCAGCCCCAGAATCGGGCCCGTCGTGCCGACTCCTGGAACACCGGCCGAAACGCTCGCTCACAGAAATGCTGACCATGGACCCCTGCCCTACGCGCGGGTAGCTTGGCACGCATGGCGCGCCGCACGGCGGGACGATGGGCGCTCGCTCTGGCAACAGCGATCGCGGCCGCCGGATGCGGTTCCGCCGGGCCCGATCAGGCGCAGAGCACGCCGGCCTCCACGCCGGCCTCCGTGGCGGCGTCGGAGAGCGCCACATCCGCCCCTCCGCAGTCGCTGCTGATCCAGCCGCCGTCGATCGCGCTGCGCGCGGGGGAGCGGTTCGTCACGCTGCAGATGCCCGCGGCATACCACCCGAGCGCGCCCACCGGCGGCACCGACGACTACCGCTGCTTCGTGATCGACCCGGGGCTGACGCAGGACACCTTCCTCACCGGCACCCAGTTCTTCCCGCAGAACCCCGCGCTGGTGCACCACGCGATCATGTTCTACCTGCCGCCCGACCAGGTGCAGGCGGCGCAGGCGCTGGACGACAGCACCCCCGGCCAGGGCTGGACCTGCTTCGGCGGGGCTGGGGTGGGCGGTGCCGGAGACCAGGGCCTGGACGCCGTCCCATGGGTGGGCGCGTGGGCTCCGGGCGGGAAGGAAGGGGTCTCACCGGCCGGCACCGGGCGCAAGCTGGAGGCCGGCAGCCGGATCGTCCTCCAGGTGCACTACAACCTGCTCAACGCCACGCAGGCACCCTCCACGACCGACCGGTCCGGGGTCCGGCTGCGGCTGGCGCCGGCGGGCGCGCGGCTGAAGCAGCTGGAGACGATGCTGCTGCTGGCGCCGGTGGAGCTGCCCTGCCCGTCCGGCCAGACCGGACCGCTGTGCGACCGGCAGAAGGCCGAGCTCGATCTCGTCCAGCGCTTCGGCGCGGAGAGCGCAGCCACCGTGGAGGGGCTGCAGCTGCTGTGCGGCGACGGGTCCGGCCGGCCCAAGCCCGGACCGACCCAGAGCTGCACCCGCCCGGTGCAGCAGCGCGAGGTGATCCACGGGATCGCCGGGCACATGCACCTGCTGGGCCGCAGCATCCGCGTGGACCTGAATCCCGGGACGCCGTCCGCGCGCACCCTGCTCAACGTCCCGGTCTACAACTTCGACAACCAGAACCCGCACTGGCTCGCGAAGCCGGTGGTGGTCAAGCCCGGTGACCGGCTGAGGGTCACCTGCACCCACGACGCGGGGCTGCGGCAGATGCTGCCGGCGCTGCGCTCGCTGCCGCCGCGCTACGTCCTGTGGGGCGAGGGGACCAGCGACGAGATGTGCCTGGCCGTGGTCACCTGGTCGAACAGCTGAGTCGAACAGCCGACAAGTCTCAGCGCAGCGCCGACCGGCTCGCCTGGATCACCGCCGAATTGATCCGCTTGACGAAGTCGGCGTAGTTGGCCGCCAGGGCCACCGCCCAGTCGAGGTTGGTGGACTTGGCCGCCTTCTCGGTCAGCGCGAGCATGCTCGACAGGTTCTTCTCGTAGGCGTCGAGGTAGGCCTCGCCGTTCTGCTTGGTCACCTGCAGGAGCCGTTCCTGCAGCCCGCGGATCCGCTCCAGCGTCTCCTCGACGCCTTCGGCCGCGGCCGCCCGCACACCCGCGGTCTTGCTGGCCGCGCTCGTCTTGCCCGCGCTCGTCGAACGTGCCGAGCTGCGTCCGGACGGGCCGGTGGCCTTCTTCGCGGTCGGCCCGGCGGTCGCCGACTTCTTGCTGGAGGTTGACTTCTTGGCCGTCGTCTTCGCGGTGGTCTTTCGTGGTTGCGGTGGCATGTCGTTTCCCTTCGCACGTCCCGGCGCGGTGGCACCGGCCGGCTCATTGAACCACCGTCCGGGCGCTTCGCTGATCGGATCACTCCGCGTTCGCACGGTGCGGTCTCCGCCTAGACTGGCGGGGCAGCCGGGTGGGCGCACGACGAAGGAGCGGTGGTGGACTTCGCGTTCTCGCAGCGGACCACCGAACTCCGGCAGCGCGTGCGGGAGTTCGTCGAGGAACGCTGCATCCCCGCCGAGGAGAAGCTGGCGACCCAGACCCGGGCCGGCGCCTGGGACTCCCCGCCGGTGCTGGAGGAGCTCAAGGCCGAGGCGCGCAGCCGGGGGCTCTGGAACCTCTTCCTTCCCGGCGAGCGCGGTGCCGGGCTGACCAACCTGGAGTACGCGCCGCTGGCCGAGGAGTCGGGTCGCAGCCCGTGGCTCGCGCCGGAGGCGATGAACTGCTCCGCACCCGACACGGGCAACATGGAGATCCTCGCCCACTTCGCCGGCGACGCCGTCCGCCGGCAATGGCTGGAACCGCTGCTGGACGGGCGGATCCGCTCGGCCTACTCGATGACCGAGCCCGACGTGGCCAGCTCGGACGCGAACAACATCGCGACACGGATCGAGGCGGACGGCGAAGGGTTCCGGGTCAGCGGCCGGAAGTGGTGGTCCAGCGGCGGGATGAGCCCGCGGTGCAAGGTGGCCATCGTGATGGGGCTGTCCGATCCGGACGGCGAGCGGCACCGCCGGCACACGATGATCGTGGTCCCGCTGGACAGCCCCGGCGTCGAAGTGATCCGGTCGACCAGCGTCTTCGGCTACGACGACGGCGCGCACGGCGGGCACGCCGAGATCGTCTACGACGACGTGCGGGTGCCGCGGGAGAACCTGCTGGGCGAGTTGCACGGCGGCTTCGCGATCGCTCAGGCGCGGCTGGGCCCGGGGCGGATCCACCACGCGATGCGGCTGGTCGGCATGGCCGAGCGGGCCTTCGACCTGATGTGTGCCCGCGCGCAGGAACGCTTCCCGTTCGGCCGGCCGGTGGCCGAGCAGGGGGTGTTCCAGGACTGGGTGGCCCAGGCGCGGATCCGGATCGAGATGGTGCGGCTGCTCGTGCTCAAGACCGCCTGGCTGATGGACACCGTCGGGAACCGCGGCGCGGCGGTGGAGATTTCGGCGATCAAGGTCGCCGCGCCGCAGATGGCCACCTGGGTGATCGACCGGGCGATCCAGACCTTCGGCGGCGCGGGGGTCAGCCAGGACACGCCGCTCGGGGGGCTGTACGCGATCGCCCGCATGCTGCAGATCGCCGACGGCCCGGACGAGGTGCACAGCATGGCCCTCGCCCGGCGCGAGCTGCGTCGCTACTCGAGGCCCTAGGGGGCGGGATGGGGAGGACGACGGACGGGACGGATCGGGGCGGGCGCACGGCGCCGGAGGACATCACGGCCGCGGTGGTGGACCGCTTCGCGGGATGTTCCGACGACCGGCTCAGGCAGATCATGCAGAGCCTGGTCCGCCACCTGCACGCGTTCGTGCTTGACGTGGGCCTCACCGAGCAGGAGTGGATGGAGGGCATCCGCATCCTGACCGCGACCGGTGACATCACCGACGAGCGCCGCCAGGAGTTCATCCTCTGGTCCGACGCGCTGGGGGTCTCGATGCTCGTCGACGCGGTGAACAACGACCTCGGCGGCGGCACCGAGTCCACCGTGCTGGGGCCGTTCTACGTGCCCGGGTCCCCGCTGCGGGACTACGGCGGGAGCATCGCCGAGGAGCCGGCCGGCGCGGCCGCCTGGGTGCACGGGCAGGTGCTGTCGACGGACGGGAGCCCGGTGCCGGACGCCGAGCTCGACGTCTGGCAGAACGGCGACAACCGTCTGTACGCCGTGCAGGACGCCGAGGCGCCCGAGGAGCACCTGCGCGGCCGGTTCCGGACGCGCGAGGACGGCTCCTACGCCTTCCTCGCCGTCCGCCCGCTGCCGTACCAGATCCCGCACGACGGGCCGGTCGGCCGGATGCTGGCCGCCACCGACCGGCACCCGTGGCGGCCGGCGCACATCCACATGATCGTGCGGGCATCCGGGTACCGCCCGGTCACCACGCACATCTTCGATGCCGAGAGCGACTACCTGGACAGCGACGCCGTCTTCGCGGTCAAGCCGTCGCTGCTGCGCACGTTCACCCCGCGCGCCGCGGACGACCCGGACCGGCCCGCGGGGATCAGCGGACCGTGGTTCTCGGTGCGCAGCGACATCGTGCTGACCCCTGCGGGGCCCGGCCGGTGACGACCCTGTCGGCGCTGACCTACGACGGGCGGTCGTTCGTCCACTCCTCGCCCGCCGTTCGCGTGGTCTTCGGCGCGGGAGCGCTGGCCCGGGTGCCCGACGAGGTCGCCGCCCTGGAGCTGTACCGCGTGCTCGTCCTGTCCACCGCCAACCGGCAGGAGCTGGCCGACGGCGTGGCCGCCGCGCTCGGCGACCGGTGCGCCGGCGTGCTCCCCACCGCGAGGATGCACGTCCCCCAGCACGTCGCGGAGCAGGCTCGCGCGGTGGCCCGGGCGAGCGCCGCGGACGGCTGCGTCGCCGTCGGGGGCGGCTCGACCGTCGGGCTGGGCAAGGCGGTGGCCTTGGAACAGGACATCCCGATCGTCGCTGTGCCCACGACGTACGCTGGTTCGGAAATGACGCCGGTGTGGGGGATCACCGCCGAGGGGCGCAAGAGCACCGGCCGCGACCCCCGGGTGCTGCCGCGCGCGGTCGTCTACGACCCGGAGCTGACCCTCGGGCTGCCCGTCGACGTCAGCGTGACCAGCGGCTTCAACGCGGTCGCGCACTCGGCGGAAGCCCTCTACGCACCGGACGGCTCGCCGGTGACCTCGCTGATCGCCGCCGAGGGGGTTCGTGCGGTGGTCGCGGCGCTGCCGGTGATCGCCGAGCGTCCCGCCGACCTGGCCGGCCGGACGCAGGCGCTGTACGGGGCGTGGCTGTCCGGCATGTGCCTGGGGTCGGCCACGATGGCGCTGCACCACAAGGTGTGCCACGTCCTCGGCGGCACCTTCGACCTGCCGCACGCGCCGACGCACACGGTGATGCTCCCGTACGTGCTCGCGTTCAACGCCCCGGCCGCTCCGCAGGCCGTCGACGCGCTGCGGGCGGTGCTGGACGGCGACGATCCCGCGCCCGCACTCCAGTCGCTGGCCGGCCGGCTGGGCGCCCCGCGCTCGCTGGCGGAGTTGGGCCTGCGGGAGGAGGACATCGAACCCGCCGCCGAGCTCGTGGTCGCGGGCCCCTACGCCAACCCGCGCCCCGTTACCGGCGACGACGTCCTCGCGCTGCTGCGGGCCGCCTACCTGGGCTCGCCCTGCTGAGCGTTCACCCGCGCTCGCGCAGCCATTCCCGGTACGCCTCGACCGCGGTCGGAAGCGTGGGGAACAGCCGGTCCGCGCCGATGGCATCGGCCAGGCCGAAGGCGACGAGGTCGTCGAGCAGGTCGTGCTTGACCCGGGCCAGCGCGAACACGACGCCGGAGTCCACCAGCTGCCGGCGCACTGACTCGAGCGCGTCCAGCGCGGTGATGTCGACCTCGACGATGGCCTCGACGTTGAGCACGAACCAGTCGATCGGGCCGGCCTCGGCGGCCGCGGCCAGTGCGCGGCGCGTGAAGTCCTGGGCATTGGCGAAGAACAGCGGCGAGTCGTAGCGGTAGACCAGCAGGCCGGGCACGGTCTGCGCCTGAGGGTAGTCATCGACGTCGTGCATCCCAGGCACGCCGGGGACGAACCCCAGGACAGCGTCGTGCGGCCGGGCTACGCGGGCTCCGAGCTCGACCACCGACAGCCCGACAGCCACGAGGATGCCGTAGAGGATGTCGAACAGGAGCACACCGGCCGTTGCCGCCAGCGCCAGCAGGAGCTCGCTTCGGCGGAAGGCGGCGAGCCGTCGAAGCCCGGCCATGTCGACCAGGTGGACGGCGGCATAGATCACGATGGCGCCCAGCACGGCGAGCGGGAACATGGCCAGCGCGGGCCGGGCGAAGAACAGCACGGCGATCACGCCGGCCGCCGCGACCAGCGAGTGCAGCTGGGTGCGGCTGCCCGAGGCGTCGCCGATCGCCGTCCGGCTGCCGCTGCTGCTGACCGGGAACCCCGCCATCGTGCCCGCACCGATGTTGGCCGCACCGAGTGCGAGCAGCTCGGCGTTGGCGTTCACCTGGTATCCGCGGCGGGCGGCGAAGGCCCGTGCGGTCAGCACGTTGTCGGTGTAGCCGACGACCAGGACGCCGACCGCTGGCAGCAGCAGGGCTGCGACGTCGCCGGGGACAGGGAGCTGCGGCCGCGGCATCGCGGCCGGTAGGGGCCCGACCACAGCGACACCGCGCGCCTCCAGGTCGAACACCGCCACCGCGGCGGTTCCCAGCAGGACGGCCAGCAGCGGGCCGGGGGCGCGCGGGAGCCATCGCTCCACGGCGAACAGGAACACGAGGCTGAGCACGGCCAGGCCGAGGGTCGCGCCCTGGACCTGGTCCAGGCCGCGGAGGAAGGAACCCACCTCGGCGATGAGCGTGTCTCCCTCCACCGCGACGCCGGTGACCTTTCCCAGCTGACCCACGATCATGATCACAGCGACCCCGGCCAGGTAGCCGACCAGGATCGGGTGGGAGAGGAGGTCCGCGACGAAGCCCAGCCGCAGCGCCCACGCCGCGATCGCCATCAGCCCGACCAGCACGGCGAGGGCCGCCGCGAGCGCGGCGTACCGCGTGGGGTTGCCCGCCGCCAGCGGCGCCACCACGGTCGCGGTCATCAGCGCGGTGGTCGACTCCGGGCCGACCGAGAGCTGGCGCGAGGAGCCCAGCACGGCGTAGATGACCAGCGCGGGCACAGCGGCCCACAGCCCGGCAACGGGCTGCAGCCCGGCCAGCCCGGCGTAGGCCATCACCTGCGGCACGAGGTAGGCGGCCACGGTGAGCCCGGCGAGGAGGTCGCCCCGCAGCCAGGGCCGCCGGTACGCGCGCAGGCTTGCCACGCCGGGCAGCGCCGCCAGCGCGGTCCGGGATGGCTCGGGTCGTTGGATCCGCTCGCTCGCGATCACATCCTCCCAACCCCGGGCCCGTATATGGATCTCGTCAAGAATCCGGGGCCGCGTGTGGTGATCCCGTTAGCGGGCGTCAGGAACGGTGATCGGGCGGCGTTGACTGCTGGATGTGAGCCTCGATCGCGAGCAGGCCGCCGCGGTCAAACCGCTGGCCGAGGCCGACCGGTTGCGGACCGCACTGCTGTCCGCCGTCAGCCATGACCTGCGCACCCCGCTCGCCTCCGCCAAGGCCGCGATCACGAGCCTGCGCAGCGAGGACGTCGTGTTCGACGACGACGATCGCGGCGAGCTGCTGGCCGCCGCCGACGACTCCCTGGACCGGTTGAGCCGGCTGGTGGAGAACCTGCTCGACATGAGCCGACTGCAGGCGGGTGTGCTGGGGGTCACGCCACGTCCGGTCAGCGTCGACGAGGCGGTGGCGGTGGCGGTGGGCGACCTCGGGGAGGACGGCCGCCGCGTTGCCGTCCGGCTCCCGGACGGCATCGCCGAGGTTCGCGCCGACCCCGGGCTGCTGGAACGCGTCCTCGCGAACGTCCTGTCCAACGCCCTGCGGCACAGCCCCGCCGACCGCCCGCCGATGGTCACGGCCAGCGAGCATGCCGGAGGCATCGAGATCAGGGTGATCGACCACGGCCCCGGCATCCCGGTGGCCGACCGCGAAAGGGTGTTCCTCCCCTTCCAGCGGCTGGGGGACCGCGACAACGACACCGGTGCGGGCCTGGGCCTGGCCCTGTCCCGGGGGCTCAGCGAGGCGATGGGCGGGTCACTCGAGCCGGAGACCACCCCGGGCGGCGGGCTCACCATGATCCTTCGGTTACCGGCCGTGGACGTCGCGCCGGCGGCGAGCGAGGACTCCGCCCAGGCTC